>JAQWON010000075.1 GCA_029245825.1 Flavobacteriaceae bacterium | reverse complement strand
AATATAATTATGAAATTCAAAGATATGGAATTTCAACTCTAGAATTGTAAATAATTTTAAATGATCAAATTGACTATTAAACATTTGCTGAGTGGTAAAACTTATTAACAATGTGGTAAAATGTGGTAAAATGTGGTAAATTAATTATATATTTGAATAGATAACTCAAATAAATGAAGCATTTTATCGGAACATATGAGTGTAAAGCCGATATAAAGGGAAGAATAATGCTTCCTGCAGCTTTGAAAAAACAACTCTCATATAGTATTAAAGATGGGTTTGTTATAAAAAGAGCCGTTTTTAATCCTTGTCTAGAGTTTTATCCATTGAGGGAATGGGATTCTCTAATAGAGAAAATCAACACTTTAAATAGATTTGTCAAGAAGAACAATGACTTTATAAGACGATTTACTGCCGGAGTAAAACTTCTTGATATTGACGGAACAGGCAGGGTGCTAATTCCAAAGAATTTAATCAATCATGCAAAAATAAACAGAGAAGTTGTTGTTTCATCAGCTGTTAATATACTTGAAATATGGGATAAGAATCTTTATGAAAATTCAATTGATGAAGCAACCATTGACTTTGCTTCCTTAGCGGAACAGGTTATGGGAGATGAAAATAATGAAAAACTATCATAACCCAGTATTATTGAAAGAATCAATTGAGGGATTGAATATTAATCCTTTAGGTGTTTATGTTGACGTTACATTTGGAGGAGGAGGACATTCAAGGGCTATTCTCAATAAATTATCAAGCAAGGGAAAACTTTTTGCTTTTGATCAAGATGATTCTGCCTCAATAAATTTAATAGATGATAGTAGATTCAAATTAATATCTACAAACTTTTCAAATTTAAAGAAGCATTTAAACCTTTATGATGTAAATCAAATTTCAGGATTGATTGCCGATTTTGGTGTTTCGTCCTATCAGTTTGATAAAAAAGAAAGAGGTTTTTCAATTAGGCTTAATGGTCCATTAGACATGAGGATGGATATCAAAAATAAATTAAACGCGAAAGAGATAGTCAATGCTTATAATGAAAAAAAATTAACCTCAATATTTAAGAATTACGGTGAACTTAGTCGAGCAAGAATTTATTCCAAAAGGATAGTACAATCAAGAAGAAAGAAGAAAATAATATCAACTAAAGATTTGCAAAATTTATTGGAGTCTATAATTCCAAAACAAAAATTTAATAAAGAAATGGCCAAAATTTTTCAAGCAATTAGAATTGAGGTTAATAAAGAATTAGATGCAATTAAAATTCTTTTACTTCAGACACCTGATTTTATTGCCAAAGGAGGTCGATTAGTCTGTATCTCATATCATTCTCTTGAGGACAGATTAGTTAAAAATTTTATGAGGTATGGAAGTTTTGATGAAAATGTTAACGTAGATTTTTATGGCAACAAATTTTTCCCATACAAAAAAATAGGTCACTTGATAACTCCTTCAGAGAAAGAATTAATTAATAATAAAAGATCAAGAAGTGCAAAACTTAGAATAGCAGAAAGAATATGAGAAGAATTTTATCAATACTAAATTTTGAGTTTCTAGTGAATGGCGACGCTTTTAAAAACTGGCGTATAATATTGTATGTGTTAATCTTATCAGTAGTTATGATAGCTAGTGGGCATAGTACAGAGAGGAAAATTTTTCAGATTGCTTCATTAAATGAAGAAATAAGATTATTAAAGAGTGAGTTTATAGATCAAAGAACCTATTTGATTAATCTGAAAATGGAAACAAAGATAATGACTGAATTAGGGCCTTTGGGCATTGGACCTTCAAAAGAACCTGCAATAAAAATAATTGTTTCAAATGATTGATGAATTAGTAAAAAAAACAATGAATCGTTTTTATGTGGTGATTTGCACAATGATCATTTTCTCTTTTGTGTTGATGGGTAAGCTGATATATATCCAAGTTGTTGAAGGAGAAAGATATAAGGTAATAGCATCTAATCAAACAGTTAAGAATGTAGTTTTACAACCTAGTAGGGGGAATATATATTCTGAAGATGGAAGTCTAATGGCTACCTCTGTTGCTCAATACGAGGTCAGGTGGGATTCAAAAGTCCCAAGTAATTCATTATATAAAAATAATATACAAAATTTAGCAAAGGGACTATCCTTAATTCTACAAGTGCCATCCATTAAATTATTTGAAAAGCTTGAAAATGCAAGAATAAATAACAATAGATATATGCTTGTTGCTAAAAATCTAAGCTATTCAAAACTAAAAAAGATAAAATCATTACCAATTTTCAATTTATCTTCTTCTAAGGGGGGGGTAATAATAGAGCAGCAAATAAAAAGAGAGCATCCACTTGGTAAAATTGCTGGACGGACAATTGGTTATGAGCTAAAGAGTTTAAATGGGAATTATTTTAGGGTAGGAATTGAAGGAGCTTTCGGAACTTATCTAAGAGGAGAAGAGGGAAGAAGATTGAAACAAAGAATTGCAAATGGACAATGGAAGCCAATTAATGATGTTAATGAAAAAGAACCAACTCAAGGTTATGATGTATTTACAACAATAAATCTCAATATTCAAGATATTACACATTCAGCATTACTTGAACAGCTAGAAAAATATAAAGCTGATCATGGATCTGCTGTTGTAATGGAAACAAAAACAGGAAAAATAAGGGCAATAGTTAATTTGGGAAGGACATTGGAGGGCACTTATTTTGAAAAATTAAATTATGCTGTAGGAGAGCTCAATGAACCAGGATCCACTTTTAAGCTCATTTCAATGATTGCTGCCCTTGAAGATAAAGCTATTGAGCCAGAAGAATTAATTGATACAGGAAACGGAGAGATAACTTTTTATAATAAATACAAAGTTAGGGATGCAAAAAAAGGAGGATATGGGTTGATACCTGCATCTAAAGTTTTTGAATCATCATCTAATACAGGTATGGTAAATATAGTATATGACTACTACAAAGATGATCCAAACAAATTTGTAAACAGGCTATATAATATGGGTGTTAATAAGAGCTTAGGGGTTTCAATAAAGGGGGAGCCAAAACCTAAAATACCTTATCCTTCAGACAAAGATTGGGATGGATTAGATTTACCATGGATGGCTTATGGATATGGGGTATCCATGACACCTCTTCAAATACTTTCATTTTATAATGCTGTTGCCAATGATGGAGAATTATTGAGACCGCAGTTTATAGAAAAAATCACTAACGCTGGTGAAAAACCTCAAAAAATATTTAAAAAAGAAATTATAAATCCATCGATTTGTTCAGATGAAACATTAACTAATATTAAAAGCATGTTATTTAATGTTGTTGATAAAAGATGGGGAACAGCATATCAAATAAAAGACAGTTTATTTAATGTAGCCGGTAAAACAGGAACTTGTCAGCTTGATTATACTAAGGAAGAGGTTCAATATATTTCAAGTTTTGTGGGATACTTTCCTGCAGAAAATCCAATATACTCTTGCATAGTGGTCATTCATAGACCTGATAAAACTCTAGGTTATTATGGATCTACTGTTGCTGCACCAGTTTTTAAAAGAATAGCAAAAAAAATATATATATCAACACCGAAGAATGTAAAAATTAAACCTAGTGAAATTAGATTGTCTTTAAACAAAACAAATCAGAAGAAAACAAATAATATTAAAATTCCAGATTTAGTTGGTAAAAGTGATTTAGATGCAATTTCAATAGTAGAAAAATTAGGATTGAATTTTAAAGTCATAGGCAAAGGGAAGGTCATAAAACAATCTATCAAACCCGGCACAAAAATAAACATAGGAGAGTTAATTGTTTTAGAATTTTCATGAAAAAAGTAAAAGACATATTGTATAAGATCTCAGTTCAAAGCATAATTGGCTCTACTGAGGTTGATGTAAAACACATAACATTTGATTCTAGAAATGTTTTGAAAAATTCTTTATTTATTGCCTTATTAGGAGCTGATTTTGATGGACATACTTTCATCGACAATGCGATAAAAAAAGGAGCAAGAGTAATTATTTGTCAAAGTCTACCATCAAATATAGTCGACGGAAAAGTTTATGTTGTTGTTGAGGATTCAAGAATTGCACTTAGCCTTATTGCTTCAAATTTTTATGATAATCCATCTGAAAAGTTAGATTTGATAGGTATTACAGGGACTAATGGAAAGACCACTATTTCAACTTTACTTCATAAAGTTTTTAACTCTCAAGATATTGCTTCAGGTCTAATTTCGACAGTTGAAATAAAATTTAATAAAAGATCAATTTCAACAAATCTAACTACTCCTGATCCACTGACAATAAATTCATCATTAGATAAAATGATAAAATTAGGTGTTAAAAAATGCTTTATGGAAGTTTCTTCCCATGGGATAGATCAAAAAAGGATTAATGGATTAAGATTTAGAGGAATTTTATTTACTAATCTCACCCACGATCATCTTGATTATCATAAGACTTTCAAAAATTATCGAGATGTCAAAAAACAAGTTTTTGACTCTTTAAGTAAGGATGCTTTTGCGCTAATAAACCTTGATGATAGAAATGCAGAATTCATGCTACAAAATTCCAATGCTAAAAAATATACATATGCATTAAATAAGTTAGCAGATTTTAATGCTAAGATTCTAGAAAATCAAATGAGAGGAATGCTTTTAAAGATAAAGGGAAATGAAATTTGGACTCAGATGTTAGGAGAGTTCAATGCATACAATTTATTAGCAGTTTTTGCGACTTCTATTATACTTGGGCTAGATGAATTGTCAACATTAAAGAAAATAAGTCAGCTTGAAGGTGTTCCCGGAAGATTTCAGATTTTTTATACACAAAACAATATTATGATAATAATAGACTATGCTCATACACCCGATGCTCTAAAAAACATATTGTCATCAATAGATAAAATTAGAACCAAAAATGAAAATCTTTTAACAATAATTGGTTGTGGCGGTGACCGTGACAAAAAAAAGAGACCAAAAATCGGCGAAGTTGCAGCTAAATTTAGCTCTAAGGTAATTTTTACGTCAGATAATCCAAGAAATGAGGACCCAGAATTAATCATTGAAGAGATGATCAGGGGAGTTAGTCCTGTGGATTATAAAAAAACAAGTATTGTAATAAAAAGAGATGAGGCAATATCAACTGCTTATAAACTATCTATTCCCGGGGATATAGTTCTTATAGCAGGGAAAGGACATGAGAGTTTTCAAGAAATTAAGGGTAAAAAATACCCTTTTAATGATCTTGAATATGCAAGAAAAATTTTTACGAAAACATAAATAAGATGTTATACTATTTATTTGAATACATAGAGAAAACATTTCAATTTCCTGGAGCTTCATTGTTTCAATTTCTTTCTTTCAGAGCCGCATTAGCAGTCCTACTCTCCTTAGCTATAACATTAATTTATGGAAAAAAGATAATCCTCCTTTTAAAGAAAAAACAAGTTGGTGAGACAGTAAGAGAATTGGGCCTTGATGGGCAAACAGAAAAAAATGGGACACCCTCTATGGGGGGGATAATTATAATATTGGGAACACTAATACCTGTTTTATTAATTGCTCGTATTGACAATATATATATAATCCTACTTATAGTAACCACTCTTTGGATGGGTTTAATTGGAATTATTGATGATTATATTAAAATTTTCAGGAAAAATAAGAGTGGATTAAAAGGAAAGTTTAAGATTATAGGTCAATTAATACTTGGATTATTTGTTGGATCAGTACTCTATTTTCATCCAGATGTTACTGTTAGACAAGAAATTGAAACAGATATAAAATCTACACAAATTGTTTCAAGTCAAGTTTTTTCAGAAGAAAAAAAATCTACAATCACCACTATACCAATGGTAAAAGGCAATGAATTTGATTATGTTAGTCTAATAAGCTGGATCTCTCCCAAACTTGAAAAATATGGTTGGATAATTTTTATTGCAGTTGTAATTTTTATTATTACTGCTGTTTCAAATGCTGCTAATTTAACTGATGGTATAGATGGTTTAGCAGCAGGTACTTCAGTTATTATAGTAATAGCCCTAGGGATTTTTACCTGGGTTTCAGGGAATTTAATATTCTCAGATTATTTAAACATTATGTTTATACCAAGAGTAGGGGAGGTTACTGTTTTTATAGCTGCATTTACAGGTTCTTTAATTGGATTTTTATGGTATAATACTTTCCCTGCGAATGTTTTTATGGGAGATACAGGAAGTTTAACTATTGGAGCAATTATTTCTGTTTTATGTTTTATAACAAGAAAAGAATTACTAATACCTATTCTTTGTGGAGTGTTTTTTATTGAGACTTTGTCAGTACTTCTTCAAGTAGGTTACTTTAAGTATACAAAGAAAAAATTAGGCGTTGGAAAAAGAATTTTTAGAATGTCTCCCCTCCATCATCATTATCAAAAAAAGGGTTTTCATGAAAGTAAAATAGCGACAAGATTTTGGATTATAACAGTTCTTCTGGCAGTCATATCAATTGTAACACTAAAGATAAGATAATGAAAGGTAAAATAGTAATATTAGGTGCTGGAGAAAGTGGTTTAGGAACAGCCTTTTTAGCCTGTAAGAAGGGACTCAACGTTTTTATATCTGATAATGATTCTATTTCAAATAAGACTAAAAAAAAGCTCAATTTAATGGGAGTGTCATGGGAAGAGAGAAAGCATTCATACTCAAAAATGAAAGATGCTGATTGGATAATTAAAAGTCCAGGAATTGATAATAAATCTAAGGTAATCAGTCAACTTAGAGAAATGGATGTCCCAATAATTTCTGAAATAGAATTTGCTTCAAAATTTACCAATTCAAAAATTATTGCTATAACAGGTAGTAATGGTAAAACTACAACTGCTTTATTAACTCATCATTTATTATCCCAGGGTGGATTGAGAGTTGGAATAGCTGGCAATATTGGAAATAGTTTTGCTAAGGAAATTGCAGAAAATAATTATGATTACTACGTACTTGAAATCAGTAGTTTTCAATTAGATGATATAAATGATTTCTCTCCAAATATTGGTGTCATCACAAACGTAGTGCCAGATCACCTAGATAGGTATGAAAATAATTTTAATAAATACTTGGAGTCAAAGTTAAAGATTACAAAAAATCAGACGAAAGACGACTTGTTAATTTTTAATTCTGACGATCAAAATTTGACAGAAAAAATACTTAACCTAAAATCTAAAGTAAAATTACACAGTTATGGAAAAAAAAATGATTGGTTAAATAACACATATCACCATAATGAAAATATAATTATAAAAACAAAAAAAAGAAAAACTATGATAAATACAGTAGAGTTTTCACTTTCCGGACAACATAATTTACTCAATGCAATGGCTGCTGTAACCATTGCTAATTTATTTGAAATAAGTAAAGATAAAATAAGGCAGAGTTTAACAAATTTTAAAGGCGCACCACATCGTTTAGAAAAAGTTTTAAAAATTAAAAATGTTAATTACATAAATGACTCCAAAGCAACAAATGTAAATGCAACATTTTTCGCTCTTGAGAGTATAAATACTTCTACAGTTTGGATTGCTGGAGGAATTGATAAGGGTAATGATTACAATCAGTTACTCCCTTTAGTTAATGAAAAAGTTAAAGCAATAATTTGTTTAGGAAAAAATAATGAAAAATTATTTGAAACATTTCATCCGATTATTGACTTAATATTTGAAGCTAAGACAATGACTCAAGCAGTAAAAATGGCACATAAAATTGCTAAAAAGAATGATAGTGTACTTCTTTCCCCTGCATGCGCAAGTTTTGATTTATTTAAAAATTATCAAGATAGAGGTGAGCAGTTTAAAAAAGCAGTAAAAAAATTATAAAAAAAACTTTAATTATGAAATTTTCAAAAACCAATCATTTATTAATAGTAATATTTATTCATTTTGGGCTAGTAGCTCAGCAAGATGCTCAATATACTAACTATATGTATAATACTCAGATTGTTAACCCAGCTTATGTTGGTAATAGAGGGTTGACAAGTATTAACCTTTTAGCTAGAACCCAATGGCTAGATTTGGAAGGTTCTCCTGAAACTACTGCCTTATCTATCGATAGTTCAATTGGAGAAAATGAAAGAATGGGAATAGGTCTTTCAGTTTTTAGTGATAAAATTGGTCCTACTTCTGAGAACAGAGTTAATGTTGATTACTCTTATGCAATAAATTTCTTTTGGTCAAAATTAACTTTCGGAATAAAAGCTGGGCTTGTTGAGATGGATATAGATTATACAAAGTTAAATATTGCAGATCTTAGTGATCCATTACTTCAGTACAATTATAATAAAATACAACCAAGATTAAGGTTGGGATTTTATTTTAATACTGAAAAATATTATTTAGGATTTTCAGCTCCAAATATTTTAGAAACAAGGTATTATGATGAATTAAATATTGAGAATACTTTTTTTTCAAAAGTATCTGATAGAATCCATTATTATTTAATGGCAGGATATGTTTTTGATATTAGTTCTAAGGTAAAAGTAAAACCAGCTTCATTAATTAAAGTTGTTAGAGGAGCGCCTGTTCAATGGGATTTATCCATGAATTTTTTATTTAATTATAAAGTAACTCTTGGGATATCGAACAGATTAGATTCAGCAATTAGTGCCCTGGGAGGGTTTCAGCTTTCTGATAATTTTTTTGTTGGATTAAGCTATGATTATACTACGCATCAAATAAAACAATTCAATGATGGAACGTATGAGCTTATTTTAAGAATTGATTTAATTAATAAGGACAGAAAAATTTTAACACCTAGATTCTTTTAAAATTGAAAAGAAATAGTTTTATACAGGGAGATAAATCACTTTGGGGAATATTAACCCTACTTGTTATTTTTTCTTTTTTACCTGTTTTTAGTACAAGTTCAAACTTGGTTTATGTTATTGGGAAGGGTACGACATGGGGATATCTTTTTAAGCATTTATTGTTAATGTCTTTTGGATTTGTTCTAATGTTTATTGTTCATAGGATACCTTATCATTATTTCAAAGGTATTTCAATATTGACATTACCTGTTGTAATTTTATTGCTAATATATACGAATTCTCAAGAAACTATAATTCAAGGTGCAAATGCTAGTAGATGGATAGAAATACCTTTAGTTGGACTAAGTTTCCAAACCTCTGCTTTAGCTGGAGCGGTATTAATAATATACGTGGCACATTATTTGGACAAGAAAAAGTTTGAAAAGATAAAATTAAAGAATTCATTTTTTTCACTATGGGCTCCTGTTTTTTTAATCATCTCTTTGATTTTACCATCTAATTTTTCTACTGCAGCATTGATGTTTCTAATTGTAATAATTCTCCTTTTTATTGGAGGTTATCCAATAAAAAGAATTATAAGTATGTTATTTTTAGCCTTTATTTTTCTTTCCCTTTTTATTTTAACATCAAAAGTATTTCCAGAATTAATTCCAAATCGAGTTGATACGTGGATAAGTAGAATAGAAAGTTTTAATAATGGAGATGATTTAGAATCCAACTATCAAATTGAAAAGGCAAAGACAGCGATTGCATCAGGAGGAATCCTAGGATTAGGTGCAGGTAAAAGTGTAATGAAAAACTTTTTACCTCAAAGCTCATCAGACTTTATATACGCTATAATTATTGAGGAATTTGGTTTAATAGGAGGATTAGGTATAATAATTTTGTATTTTCTACTACTTTTTAGGATTGTTGTAATAGCACATAAATCAAAAAAAATCTTTGGCAAATTACTTGTTATTGGTCTGGGAATTCCTGTTGTAATTCAAGCTTTTGTAAATATTGGGGTAGCTTTACAAATTCTGCCAGTAACAGGACAAAATCTTCCCTTAATTAGTAGCGGAGGTACAGCTGCTTGGATTACTTGTATTTCCTTTGGAATTATATTAAGTGTAAGTTCTCATCGTGAGGAAAAACATGATGATTTAGTCGATTATAAAAAAAATGATAACCCAATTGCAATTTTAAGTGAAACAGTATAAAATAATTATTTCTGGAGGTGGTACTGGAGGACATTTGTTTCCTGCAATAGCTATAGCTGAAGAACTATTGATTAAATATCCAAAAACAGATATTTTATTTGTTGGAGCTCTTAATAAAATTGAAATGAAAAAGGTGCCTGAAGCTGGATACAGAATTATAGGTCTTTGGATAGATGGATTTAAGAGAGCAAGTTTTTTTAAAAATATTTTTTTGCCAATAAAATTGATTTACAGTTTGTGTAAATCTTTAAAGATTTTAATGAGTTTTAGACCTGATCTTGTCATTGGTACTGGGGGATATGCAAGCGGGCCAATACTTTTCACTGCAAGTATATTAAAATTTCCAACTCTAATTCAAGAGCAGAATTCATATCCTGGAATAACAAATAGAATTCTTTCAAAAAGAGTTAATAAGATTGCTGTTGCTTATGAGGATATGGATCAGTTTTTTCCTTATAATAAAATAACAATAACAGGTAACCCAGTTAGAAAATTTATTTTTAGAAATCAAAATTTACAAGAACAAGACAAACACAGTTTTAACTTTGATCCTAAGAAAAAAGTTTTATTGGTTTTAGGAGGTAGCAATGGCTCAAAAAGAATAAATGAATTGATTTATTCTAATTTAAATTATTTTAAGAGAAAAAAAATTCAACTTTTATGGCAGTGTGGATCTTTATATTTTGAAAAATATTTTCACCTTCAAAATTCAGACGTTCTTATTTTTTCTTTTACAAATGAGATTTATAAATTATATTCAGCGGCGGATTATATTATCTCTCGTTCAGGGGCAATAACATTATCTGAATTGACTTGTGTAGGTAAGCCGCTAATACTTATACCCTCTCCAAATGTTGCAGAAGATCATCAAAAACTTAATTCTCTAGCTTTATCTAATAGAAAAGCTGCAATAGTAATTGAAGAGAAGTTTTTGGACGAAAAATTCAGAAATGGTTTTGATAAATTATTGTCAAGCAAAGAATTACAAAAGACACTTTCAAATAATTTAAAAAAAATGGCTAAGCCAAATGCAAGCAAAAAAATTCTTCAGTTAATTAAAGAAATTATATAAATGAAAATTAGTAACAGGTTTTATTTTATTGGTATAGGAGGTATCGGAATGTCTTCTTTAGCAAAATATCTATTTGATAATGGAAGTTATGTTTCTGGATATGATAAAACCAAAGGATCTATTACAGATAAATTAAATGATAAAGGAATTCAAGTTATTTTCAAAGATTCTATTGAAGCGATTCCTGAAAAATTTAAATTAAAAGGGACAAAAGTAATTTATACTCCTGCAATACCAAATGATAATATTCAGCTAAATTATTTTATGAATAATGGCTTTGAAGTTAGAAAAAGATCTCATTTGTTAGGTGAAATAACTAAAGGCTCAAAAGTTTTCGCTGTAGCAGGAACTCATGGGAAAACTACTACCAGTACAATATTGTCTCATATGTGTAATTCAATTAAATTAAATTTTACAGCATTTTTAGGAGGAATAGCAAATGGATTTAATAGTAACTTAATAAGTAATGGGAATGAATTTTTAATAGTCGAAGCAGATGAATATGACAGATCTTTTTTAGAATTAAATCCAACAATTTCATGTATTACATCAATGGATTCTGATCATCTTGATATATATAAAAATAAGTCTAACCTAGTTAAGGCATTCAAGGAATTTTCAAAGAGAACAAAAAAGCATCTTTTGGTAGCAAAAGGTCTTCCAATAAAAGGAAATACTTTTTCATTAAATCAAAAAGCTGATTATTACGCATCAAATATAGTAGAACAAAAGTCAGGATATAAATTTGATTTTCATACACCCTCTAAGATTTATAAGAACATAAAATTTAATCTGATTGGTCTCCACAATTTGTCAAATGCGATTGCAGCATCTGCAATGATTGATCTTGCAGAAATCCCTTTAAATGATGCTTTGAATTCTTTAAAATATTTTAAGGGCTTGAAACGGAGAATTGAAATTTTTGAAATAGTCGGGAAGATTATAGTTGATGATTATGCTCACCATCCAATTGAAATTGATTCTGTTTTTAATGCTATTAAAGAAAGGTATTCAAACAAAAGGAAAGCAGTTATTTTTCAACCTCATCTTTATTCTAGAACTAGAGATTTTTTAAATGAGTTTGCCGATTCTTTATCTCAATTTGATGAAATCTATTTGACAGAAATTTATCCAGCAAGAGAAAATCCTATATCAGGTATTAATTCAAAAAAAATAATTGATAATATTAGTAATCCCTCCAAAAAGATTGTTTTTAAAAATGATATTGAAAATATAATAAAAGGCTCTAAAGCAAATCTATTTGCCATTCTTGGAGCTGGAGATATAGGGGATGAAATAGAAAAATTAAAAATTAAATATAAAGTATATGAAAATTAAAAACATTGTTTTTTTTACAATAATACTTTCTATTATGCTATTATTAATAGGATTATCAAACTGGAGAAATCAAAAAAGATTAATCAATATAGATGAAATTGTTTTTGAATCAGGCACACCAAAATTTTTAAGTTATGAATTAATTAATAATCTCTTAAAGATTGAGTTAGATAGAATTTCCAAAAAGAAAGAATCTATTGATTTAAACTCTCTTGAATTATTTTTTGAGACTAATCCATATATATACAATGCAGAACTATATTATTATCCAAGCGGATCATTGGGCATAAGTCTCAAAGAACAAGTACCTGAATTAAAGATATTTTCTGACACTATATTTTATTTTAATTATGAAGGAGTTAAAATTCCGGTTTCTAATAATTATAAACCTAATTTGCCCCATTTTTTGGGTAACCCAAATAAAAATAAAGTTAAAGAGCTTCTTTTTTTAGTTAATAATTTTAAAAAAGATGATTTCTTGAAAAATCAATTGAAAACAATTCGATATGAATCAAATTCTTATTATATAAAATTGAATTCATTTGATTTTGAAGTAGAATTTGGAACTGTAAATAATATTGAAGAAAAAATTAAAAAACTTAAAGTTTTCTCAGCTTTTTATCAAAGTATTAGAACTAAATCAGATTACAAAAAAATAAGTTTAAAGTATAATAAACAAGTAGTTGCATCATAAACATTTAATTATGGAAAAATCAAAAATTTCGGTAGGGTTAGACATTGGAACAACAAAGATTGTTGTTATGGCTGGCAAAAAAAATGAATTTAATAAAGTTGAAATATTAGGAATCGGAAAGTCTAGAAGTCTAGGTGTTCATAGAGGTGTGGTAAATAATATTACTCAAACAATTCAATCAATTCAACAGGCTGTTGAAGAGGCAAAAAATCTATGTGGAGATAATATTGAAGAGGTTGTTGTTGGAATTGCTGGGCAACATATACGTAGTCTTCAGCATAGTGATTACATAACTAGGTCAAATCCAGAAAAGGTAATTTCTCAAGAAGATATCGATAAATTAATTCAACAAGTTTATAAGTTAGTTATGTTACCAGGAGAGGAGATTATTCATGTTTTACCACAGGAGTATAAGGTTGATGGACAATCTGAGATCAAAGAACCAATTGGAATGTATGGAGGAAGGTTAGAAGCTAATTTTCATGTTGTTGTTGGTCAAGTTTCATCAATTAAAAATATTGGACGATGTATTAAAAGCGCTGGTCTTTCAATGGGTAATATTACACTTGAGCCACTTGCATCATCAGAGGCAGTTCTAAGTAGGGAGGAAAAAGAGGCAGGTGTAGCACTAATTGATATAGGGGGAGGAACTACAGATCTCGCAATATTTAAAGATGGTATTATTAGACATACTGCTGTAATTCCTTTTGGAGGTAATGTTATTACTGAAGATATAAAGGAAGGATGTTCTATAATAGAGAAACAAGCGGAATTGCTTAAAATAAAGTTTGGCTCCGCATGGCCAGGTGAGAACAAAGACACAGAGATAGTTTCAATTCCAGGGCTTACGGGGAGGGACCCAAAAGAAATATCCTTAAAAACTCTTTCTAAGATTATTAATGCTCGAGTAGTTGAAATAATTGAACAGGTTCATTTAGAGATAAAGAATTATGGTAATGATGAACAAAAGAAAAAACTAATTGGAGGAATAGTACTTACTGGAGGAGGTAGTCAATTAAAACATCTGAAACAATTAGTTGAATATATAACAGGTATGGATACTAGGATTGGCTACCCGAGTGAACACTTAGCAGGAGACACAAACAAGGCTCATACTGAACCTATGTTTTCAACAGCAGTAGGACTATTATTAAATTCTTTAGAGGATGAAATATATGAAAGTAACCAAGAAACAAATATGGAGGAACTTTCTATAGGGGAAGAAGAATCTGAATCTAGTAGTTCTTCAGAATCATCTAGTCAAATAAATATCAAAAGAAAATCAATACTAGATAAATGGGTAGAAAAATTTAAAGAATTTTTAGATAACGCTTAAAATAATTAATCAATGGAATCTATACAATCAGAAAAATTAAGCTTTGATTTGCCAAAAAATGTCAGTAATGTAATTAAGGTAATAGGAATTGGCGGTGGCGGAAGTAATGCAATTAATCATATGTTTCAGCAAGGTATAAAAGGGGTTGATTTTGTTGTCACCAATACTGATGCTCAGGCATTAAACGAAAGTCCTGTTCCGATAAAAATTCAGTTAGGGGCTTCTTTAACAGAAGGTCTTGGTGCTGGAGCAAATCCTGAGGTTGGAGCCCAAGCTGCTAAGGAAAGCTTTGAGGATATAAAAAATTTATTAACTACTCAAACTAAAATGGTCTTTATAACAGCAGGAATGGGAGGAGGAACTGGAACAGGAGCAGCTCCAATTATTGCGAAAATGGCTAGAGAACTAGATGTTTTAACGGTAGGAATTGTTACCATGCCATTTGATTTTGAAGGTAAAATAAGAATTAATCAAGCAGAAAAAGGCCTTGAAAATATTAAGAAATCAGTTGATTCATTAATTGTTATTAATAATAATAAGTTGAGAGAAGTATATGGTAATTTAGGATTTAAAGCAGGCTTTTCAAAAGCAGATGAAGTTTTGGCTTCAGCTGCTAGAGGGATTGCAGAAGTAATAACACATCATTACACTCAGAATATTGATCTTAAAGATGCGAGAACAGTTTTATATGATAGTGGTACAGCTATAATGGGCTCAGCAACATCTAGCTCTGATAACCGAGCTCAGGATGCAATTACAAAAGCATTAGACTCTCCATTATTGAATGACAATAGAATTATTGGTTGTAAAAATGTTTTATTATTAATTGTTTCTGGAGTTGAAGAAATTACAATTGATGAGATAGGTGAGATTAATGATTTTATTCAGGAAGAAGCTGGAAATAATACAAATATTATAATGGGAGTTGGAGAAGATGAAAGTCTTGGTAATTCAATATCTGTCACTATAATTGCAACTGGTTTTCCTGCTGATCAGCAAAGTCAGATTGTAAATATAGAGGCTAAAAAGGTAATACACACATTAGAAGTGGATCAAAAAATTGAACAAGATTTAATGGGTTTAGAAGCAAAAAGACCATTAAACGTTGATTTTAGCGATAAAGATCAAGAGGAGTTAGAAAATGATCAGGAAAATATATTAAATAATGAATCTGAAGTTAATTTCAAAGATGTTTTAACTGATGAAATTAGAGAAATGAATGTTATATACGAAACTTTAGATGCTAATTTTAATGTTGAAGAATTTGATATTGAAGAGATAAAAAACATGGAGGTAGTTTATGATATTCTTGATTACTCTGATGACGAGATTTTGATGACTGATGAAATAAAGGAAATAGATGTTTCTTATAATATTTTAGATATTAAATCTAATGAAAAGGATTCTAAAGAGATGTCTAATCTTGAAGAGAATATTCAATCAGATTATTTTGATTTAGAAGTAATAGATCCTGAGTATTTAGGATCAAATTTTGATTCTATTAAAGAAAATGATGATCAAAACCAAATAGAATTTAACTTTGATCTTCCTGTAAAGGATATAGATTTTAAAAAAAAGGAATCGTTAGAAACTTTATATGATCAATCTGAAAAGAAAATTAATGAAACTATAGAAACCGAAGTTGATGATTTTGAATCTGATCTAGTGAATGATTTTAAATTTGAACTCAAAGAAAATAGTGAACTTGAGATTGAAGAAAAGTTTGAAGATCAAATTTTAGAAGATGAGGAAAAAGAAGAGTCTAAAGAACTTAATCAAAGTAACTTAAATTTAAAAACTTCACCTTTTGAGCAAAAAATTGATGAATCTTTGAATGAAGAAAATGAGAAAAGAAGAGAACATTTGAAAAAATTTAATTATTCTTTTACAAATTCAAGGAGAATTGATGAACTAGAGAAACAACCTGCATATAAAAGATTAGGTATAGATTTAGAAGCATCTTCTCAAAAATCTGATGAGGAAAATACTTCAAGAATATCTATTGATGAGGATTCTAATGAAGAGATACAATTACGTTCAAATAATTCTTTTTTACATGATAATGTAGACTAATTTTATAATCAATATAAAGCAACACAAATGACTTTAATGAATAAAATAACTGAAGAATTAAAAAATGCAATGAGATTAAAAGATAAAATTGCTCTTCAGTCAATTAGAGCAATAAAATCAGAACTGTTATTACTAAGGACTAAATCTGGAAGTCCTAATAGTTTTTCTGATGAAGAAGAGATGAAAATCCTGCAAAAACTTATAAAGCAAAGAAAAGAGAGTGCTAAAATATTTAGAGAGCAAAACAGGATCGATTTAGCTGAACCTGAAGAAGCTCAAGCTAAAATTATTGAAGGATTTTTACCTGAGCAACTTGATGAAGAGAAAATTAGAGAATATATTAAGGAAATTATTTCAAATACTGGATCAGAGGGCATAAAAGATATGGGTAAGGTTATGAATGTGGCAACATCAAAAATGGCTGGTCAGGCAGATGGAAAAACAATTTCAATTCTTGTCAGAGAAATATTAACTTCCTAATAATTTTATTCAAGTTATATAAGCTAAATTTATTGTACTATTTTGGCCCAGTAGTTCAACTGGATAGAATATCAGATTTCGGCTCTGAGGGTTGGGGGTTCGAATCCTCCCTGGGTCACTTTAACAAATTAATCTATGAGGATTTATCTTTTTCTTTTATTATACTTCACTTTTTTTAGCTTATATGCTCAGGAAAAAAAGGAAATACTTTTTGTTGGCAATAGTTTTACTTTTTATTGGAATCTTCCAAAACTTGTTGAAGATATGGCGAAAAGTAGAGGGTTGAATTGGAAAGTTTCTCAATCTACATCTTCAGGTGTTACCCTAGAACAACATTGGAATTCCAGAAAAGGTCTGAAAACAATTTCTTTAATTGAAAAAAATAACTTTGATTACATTATTTTTCAAGATAGAAGTCACAATCCAATAAGGCAACTTGATTCAACAATGGTTTATGCTAAAAAGTTTATAAAACTATCAAAATCAAAAAAATCAATTCCTTTTCTTTTTTCAACATGGTTTTACCAAAGATATTGGGAACAAAAGTACCCAGATAATAAAATAGATTTAATTAAGAACCCTTATCCTATTGAATCAGCTATTTCTAGAATAAGTAATGAAGAAAATATTGATTTTATTCCAGTTGGAAGGGTGTTTAAATTCTTTCAAAGAAGGCATCCAGATTACAACCTTCTTTTTGACGATGACAAACATTCTTCTCCAAATGGAACATATCTTGCTGCTTGTGTAATCTTTGCAAAGATAAGTGGTGAATCTACAATTGGTCTACCTTCAAGATTTTTTGAATACAATGAAGAAGAGAATAAGTGGATCTACTTTAATATAGTCGACAATAATTTTGCTGCTTTATCTCAAAAAATTTCTGATGAGATTGTTTTTCAGAATTAATTAAACATGACTTGATATAAGTTTATTTTAAAATATTTTCAATCCATTCAATTAAATACTTTTGACTTTTACTGCTCGCTTGATTAATGTCTTGAATATTAATAGAAAATACTGATTTTTTCATTTCACAATATTTAATTTTTTTTTTTATTGCTAGAAAACTTTTCTTTTTTATGCTGTGAATTTCGACAGTTCCAGTGTCAGAATTTAAAACTGCTTTATTTGATTTTATCATAAGGTGCCAATTAAGGCTATATGATATAAATTGGTTACTATTTCTAAATCGATATTTAATTTGATTAATAAAAACGTCAGTGTTTTCATTAAAATATTTTTCAGAAATTGATTTTATCATTGGCCTTCCAGTATGAAATGATTTATAGTATTTTTCAGTAAATCCTGATTGTTCAGCAGACTTTGATTGAGCTCTGTTATACCCTGGTCTTTTATTTTTTGTTCTCACAAATAATTCTCTTAAACGCTTGTGCCAAATTTTATTGTAAGATCTACTCCATTTTCCTCGAATAACTGGTTTAAAGTCTTTATTAAACCAATTATGAATTGTTGTTGGTTTTATTAAGAACATATCATCATTAAAGTATATAAAGTGTTCAGAGAGATTTTTAATCCTATGAAAAGCAGTTTCTATTGTTCTGATATTAAAGGTTGGCAAATAATTTTCATATTCTTTGAAAATTTCCTTGTGATCTATTATAATGATTTTTTCTTTTTCCTTACTCTCAATTTTAGGATCTTGTTGATCAGTCACTATAAAAATTTTTCTAACAAATGGCGCAAATTTTAATATTGATCTAACACATAAATTTACTTCACCAATTTGCTGATATTTTGATAATGATATATCAGGTATATTTAATTTCTCAATTTTTCTATAATGAGATATTTTTTTCTGATATTCTGGGTCATTCCCATTAACCCATGTTACTACTGCATCTATTGGAAATTTAACCTGATTATTCATGAACTAATAAAATCTAATCAGTGTTCAAGTTATAAAGAATGGCACAATAAAATTTAAAAAATATAGTTATATAGTTAATCATGCATAAATTTTTATTTATCCTTTCTTTTTTATTTGGTGGTATAATTTTTTCTCAAACACCTGATAATCCCTGGCGTATATTTATCGGCATTAACTCTGTAGATATTTATCCAACAGGTGCAGATCAAAATACTACTTTTTCTTCTCAAGGTGAATTATTTGAAGATTTTTTTAATGTAGCAGATCATTGGAATTTTGGAATTCCAGCTATTTCTCTTTCTCGAAATATTAAGGGTGGCCTGTCAATTGGATTAGAAGCCTCACTTAATAAAATAAAAAGAATTGAAGGTCAAACAGATTCTGATTTCTCCTACTATTCTGCAGGAGGTTATTTAAAGAATTCTTTTTTACTGGACAAAAAAATTAGTCCATTTTTTAACCTAGGTTTTGGATATACAAGTTTTGATTTGTCAAAATCTGATAAGTTAAATTTATTTTCAAAAAATCTTCACAAAACTTATTCATTAGGCTTAGGTCTTGATTTTAATCTTTCTGAGAAGATTGGAATTAGTATTAATTCAAGTTATAAAAACCCTTATGAAAATTATGGAGTTAAACATTTTTCTCATCATCTAGGCCTTTTTTATTCATTTGGTATTCCTGATAGTGACAAAGATGGTATTCCTGATGACAGGGATTCTTGTCCTGAAGATCCTGGTTTAAAAGAATTTAATGGTTGCCCGGATAGTGATAGTGATGGAGTTCCTGACAATAAAGATTCTTGTCCTGAAGAATTTGGATTAATTGAGCTGGATGGTTGCCCAGACTCTGATGGCGATGGTTTATCAGATAAAGATGATAAATGCCCTGAAATTCCTGGGATAATTGAAATGGATGGTTGCCCAGATTCTGATCTAGATGGTGTTAGTGATGATAAGGATGAATGTCCAAATATAAATGGAGATCCATTAAACAATGGATGCCCATGGCCTGATTCAGACGATGACGGAATCCTTGATAAGGATGATCTTTGTCCAGAGGAGAAAGGTAATTTAATTAACAATGGATGCCCTGAGTTATCTAATGAAGTTATACAAACACTTAATGAGTTTGGAACGAAAATTAATTTTATGGCTGAGAGTGATAGAATAATTGGTAGAAAAGCTATAAATGCATTAAAAGAAATAAAGGATCTATTAGACAATAACCCTAATGGAAATCTTATAATTGAAGGATACGCTTCTTCTGAGGGAGATGAAATATATAATCGAAAATTATCTGAAAGAAGAGCAAAATCTGTTATGGATTATTTAATTAATCTAGGAGTTAATCCAGATCGTTTGCAAACAAATGCTTTTGGTGAAGACAACCCTATTGGTGACAATGAAACAATTTATGGCAGGTCTATAAACAGGAGAGTTCAGTTTAAGACAAAATTTTAGATTATCTCAATCTATTTATTGCCTCATTTGGATTTGGATCTGAAAATATATAATTACCAGATACTAGAATATCTGCGCCATTCTCTATCAGCTTTGCTGAATTTTTATCATTAACACCTCCATCAATTTCAATTAGTGTAGATGCATTTTTTTTCTTAATTAAGTTTTTTAATTTTAAAACTTTATTGTAAGTAGTTTCAATGAAAGATTGGCCTCCAAAACCTGGATTTACACTCATAAGACATACCACGTCAATTTCTGAAATGATTGGTTCTAAAACTTTTACAGAAGTATGAGGATTTATAGCTACTCCAGCTTTCATCCCCTCAGACTTTATTGCCTGAATATTTCTATGCAAATGTGTAGAAGCTTCATAATGGATAGTTAAAATTTCACTTCCAAGATCAGCAAAATCTTTAATATACCGATTCGGTTCAATTATCATTAAATGAACGTCTAATGGCTTTGAAGCATATTTAGTAATTGCTTTCATAATTGGAGGTCCAAAAGAAATATTAGGAACAAAAACTCCATCCATCACATCTATATGAAACCAATCTGCAGAACTATTATTTATCATTTCACAATCTCTTTGAAGATTACCAAAATCAGCTGATAAAAGAGATGGTGCAATTTTAATTGGCA
>JAQWON010000069.1 GCA_029245825.1 Flavobacteriaceae bacterium | reverse complement strand
ATATGGAGGATTATCCCATGGCAAGAATGTATAGAGATGTTAGGGCTGGAACAATCGGTGCTGGCACATCAGAAATTATGCATGAGATAATATCTAAAATGGTTATTGATGATGTAGAATATGAAAAAGAAAAAGACACTTCATCTGAAAAATTTTTCTATAATCCCATTGGACCACTTTATCAAATGGGATTTGATCATCGAGAGTTGTTTAGAAGTTCGATAAGGAAATTCATAAATAAAGAAGTTATTCCAAATATTGATGATTGGAAAAAGGAAGGAAAAATTCCAAAAGAGATATATAAAAAATTTGGTCAAATGGGGTATTTTGGATTAGCGTTTGAGCAAAAGTATGGAGGGAGTAATTCTGAAATTTGGTATACCGTTATAATTCTTGAGGAAATATCTAGGGTTAATCCGACTGGATTTGCTGCTGCTATGGCTTCACACTTTTACTTATCACTAATGCATATAAATTCTAATGCAAATGAGAATCAAAAACAAAAATATTTGGTTCCTGGGATTAAAGGGGATTTAATTGGCAGTATTGCTTTTGGTGAACCTTTTACAGGGTTTGATTCTAGTAACGTCAAAACAACAGCTGTAAAAAATGGAGAAAATTATATTATAAATGGATCTAAAAAATTTATTGCAAATTCTACAAATAGTGACTATATTTTAGTGCCTGTTAAAACGAATCTAAATTCAAAATCAGAAGAGATTAGAATTATTTTAGTTGAAAGAGATCGTGCTGGTCTAAAATTTATCAAACCAAATAAATTAGGATCCCATACTTCAGATATGACTGAAATTAGTTTTGAAAACGTGAAAGTCCCTGTTGAAAATTTATTAGGGGATCAGGGCAAAGAATTTGATTTAATAGAACATTCTATATACGATAGTTTGTCAATTGCCACTATTTCACTTGGGACTTCTCAATTTGCTTTAGAAAAAATATTAAAATATCTTAAAGCGCGTGAGGTATTTGGAGATCCATTAGCAAAATTTCAAGTTTTAAGACATCGAATTGCAAAGATGGCTTCTGAGATTGAATTAAACCGACAGTTTCTAATTAATCTTTATAAAAGATTTGAAAAAGGGGATTATTTATTTAAAGAAGCTTTAATGGCTAAACTTTTAGCTACTCAACTTTGTGATAGGGTCACACTTGATTGTTTCCAGATGTTTGGTGGGCATGGACCTATAGAAGAATATCCTATTAATAGGATCTGGAGGGATTCAAAATCTAAACAAATAGGGGGAGGAACATCAGAAATTTTATGCGAAATAATATCAAAAGCGATAATTGATCGTAAAGGATTTATTTCAGTTAAGAAAGAGAAAAAAAAACAAACCAGTAAAATATGAGTACCAAAAGTTTGTTTAATCTAAGTGGTAAGGTTGCAATTATTACTGGTGCTAGTAAAGGGATAGGGTTTTCAATTGCTGAGGCCCTTGCAGAATATGGGGCTAATGTTATTGTCAGTAGTCGTTCACAAGAAGCAGTAGATGAGGCAGCTAATAAAATTCAAAAAAAAGGTTTTGAATCAAAAGGGATTGCATGTCACGTAGGAGATTCTGAGCAAAGAAAAGAATTAATTCAAAAAACAATTAAAATTTATGGTGGTATTGATATTTTCATCAATAATGCAGGTATAAACCCAGTACATGACTCATTAGAAAAAATGACAGAGGCTATTTATGATAAGATGATGGATGTGAATTTAAAATCAGCTTTTGATTTTGGGAACCTTTGTTTTCCCTATTTAAAAGAAAAACAAGATGGATCAATTATTAACATAGCTTCTGTAGAGGGATTAAAACCAACATTCGGCCTGGGCATTTATAGCATTTCCAAGGCAGCTATGATAATGTTAACTAAAGTCCAGGCGAAAGAATGGGGTAAACATGGTATTCGCTCTAATGCAATATGCCCTGGCTTAATTCAAACTAAACTTAGCGCCGGTATTTGGAAGAATGAATCAATTTTAAAAAAGTTTGAGGATCAATTGCCAGCTCGAAGAATGGCTCAACCAATTGAAATTTCTGGACTAGCTGTTTATTTATCATCTAGAGCAGGGAGCTATTCAACAGGAGGTGTTTATACTATTGACGGTGGACATATGTTAACTTAAAACAATATTATGGGAGATAAAAAAAAACATAATGCCTATAGAACGGTCTTTAATAATATTGATGAACTTGAAAGTTATGTTGGGAAAGAATTGGGATTAACGGATTGGCAAGAAATGAATCAAGAGCGAATAAACAAATTTGCAAATGTAACAGAAGATTTTCAATGGATTCACATTGATGAAGAGCGAAGCAAAAAGGAATCTCCTTATAAAAAGACAATTGCTCATGGTTTTTTAATGCTTTCAATGAGCTCTAAGACTATGTTTGATTGTTATGAGATTAAAAATTTATCAATGGCGATTAATTATGGACTAGATAAAGTTCGTTTCCCTAACGCCACTCTTTCAGGCTCAAGATTTAGAGGAAGGGTTTCATTAATGGATTATCTACATATTCCTAAGGGAGCAAAGTATAAATTACGTGTAGTTATTGAATTAGAGGGAGAAGAAAAACCGGCATGTATAGCTGATTGTTTAGCTCTCGCATATAAATAATAAATTATGAATAAAGCAGTTTTATTTGAAATAAAAAATAGTGTTGCAACAATCACTTTAAATCGTCCAGATCGTTACAATGCAGTAAATCAAGATCTGATAGACGGAATTATCAGTGGGCTTAACAAATGTAAAGAAGATGAAGCCATACGATCTATTGTTTTGACTGGTAACGGACCTGGCTTTTGTGCTGGTGCAGATATGAGCGTTTTTGGAGTTCAAGCCACTCCAGAGGAACGAAGAGATTATATCATTGAAAAATATCAACCGATTATGAAGTTATTTTTTTCTATAAAAAAACCAATTATTGGAGCAATTAATGGAACTGCTGCAGGTGTTGGAGCAGCATTTGCTTTAGCTTGTGATTTTAGAGTAATGAGTAAAAAAAGTGGCCTTTTATATGCTTTTATCAATATAGGATTAGGGCCAGATGGAGGAGCCAGTTGGCTTTTAACTAGACAGGTAGGTTATAGTAAAGCTCTTGAAATTGCTGTTGGCGGGGAAAAGATTCTAGGAGAAGAATGTTTAAAATTAGGTTTGACTAATAAATTAGTTGATGAAAAAAATATTCTTAGCGAAGCACAAAAATGGGGTAAAGAACTATCTGAAAAGCCGACCTTGGCGATAGGAATAACTAAACAGGATATGTTTTTTTCTATGGATAATGATTTAAATGATTCAATTGCATTTGAAGCTGAGAAACAGATTCTTGCATTTAAGAGCAATGATTTAATGGAAGGGGTAACGGCTTTTCTTGAGAAGAGAAAGCCTAAATTTTTAGGTAAATAGGAGTAGATGGAGTTTATAGAAATAAAAGAAAAGATTAAAGCTTTTGTAAAGAAAGAAATAATAGCTTTAGAGCCATGGATTCTAAGCTCTGATTGGAATGAAAAGTTGCCAAAACTAGATGAGATTAGAAAAAAAGTTAAATCTAATGGATTATGGTTGCCACAAATACCTAAAGAATACGGTGGTTTAGGCCTTAATAATTTACAACATGGTGAGATTAGTGAGATTTTAGGAACCAGTCCTTATGGACACTATTGTTTCAATTGTCAGGCTCCAGATGCCGGTAATATGGAAATCTTAATTGAATTTGGATCTGAGAATCAAAAAAAGAAATATTTATATCCATTATTAGAAGGCAAAATAAGAAGTTGTTTTGCAATGACTGAACCAGAATTTCCAGGATCAAATCCTGTTAAAATGGGAACAATTGCAATTAAAAAAGGGGATAATTATCTAATTAATGGGCATAAATGGTTTACCTCTGGATTTGATGGGGCATCATTTGCAATTGTTATGCTAATCACTAATCCTGATGAGAATAACCCCTATAAAAAAGCTAGCCAAATTATTGTTCCTACTGACAATAAAGGAATTGAGTTTGTCAGGAATATATCTGTTATGGGGCACCCTGGATCAGGATGGGAGAGTCATGCAGAAATTAAATTTAAAAATGCTATTGTTCCCTCTTCAAATATTCTGGGAGATGAAGGAGAAGGATTTTCAATTGCTCAAAAGAGATTAGGACCAGGACGTATACATCATTGCATGCGATGGATTGGTATGTGTGAACGATCATTTGATTTAATGTGTGAGCGGGCTTCATCTAGAGAAATATCAGAGGGAATAATGCTTGGAGAAAAGCAAACAGTTCAAAACTGGATTTCAGAGTGTCGTGCGGAGATTAATGCTGCTCGTCTTCTTGTTCAAGATGTAGCAACAAAAATAGATATCCATGGTAGCTATAAATCACGAACGGAGATTTCTATTATAAAGTTCTATTGTGCTCAAGTTCTTCAAAAAGTCGTTGATTGTGCAATTCAAGTGCACGGAGCTAAAGGTGTTACAGACGATACAATTTTATCAGCTTACTATAGACATGAAAGGGCAGCAAGAATTTATGATGGCGCAGATGAAGTACATAAAAGTAGAGTAGCTAAATTAATTTTAAAAAAGTATTCAAAATAGATTAAAAATCATAAAATGAAATTGGATACACCTACTAAAATTAGAAAAGGAGAGGATTTAGATAAAGAAAGTTTAATAGGATATTTATCTAAAAAATTCAATTCAAATAGTTTAGAGCTAGAAGTACTTCAATTTCCTTCAGGATATTCTAACCTAACTTATTTAATTAAATTTAATCAAAGTGAATATGTTCTTCGCAGACCCCCTTTTGGAGCAAATGTAAAATCAGGGCATGACATGTCGCGTGAATTTAAAATTCTTTCCATTTTAAAAAATAAATTTTCTAAAGCTCCTAAACCTATTCTTTTTTGTGATGATAAAAAAATCATTGGTTCTTCTTTTTACATTATGGAACGTATAAAAGGAGTAATTCTAAGGGGAGGAATGCCTAAAGATGAGCTTCCTGGGCCTAAAAAAATAAAAGATATTGTTTACGACTTTATATCAACTATGACAGAGTTACATTCAATAGATTGTAATATTCCAGAGTTATCAAATTTTGGAAAGCCTGAAGGTTATGTAAAAAGGCAAGTTGAGGGCTGGGCTTATCGATATGAAAAATCAAAAACAAATAATTTCCATGGAATTGAAAAAACAATTAAATGGTTATGTAATAATTATCCAACTGAACATGAAACTTCTTTAATTCATAATGATTACAAATATGACAATTTAGTTTTAAGTGGAGATGACAATTTTAAAATAAAGGCTGTATTAGATTGGGAAATGGCAACGGTAGGAGATCCCTTAATGGATTTAGGCACCACTTTAGGATATTGGATTCATCAAACCGATCCTGATTTTATTAAATCAAATAAGCTTAATCTAACTACTACTGACGGTAATCCAAAACGCGGAGAATTGATTGAATTATATGCTTTAAAAAGTAAAAGAGATTTATCTAACATAGTTTTTTACTTTATTTTTGGATTGTTTAAAATAGCTGTAATCATACAACAGATTTATTATAGATATAAAAAAGGATTTACAAATGATTCTAGATTTAAGGAACTTAATAAAATTGTAGAATTATATGGAATTATGTCAAATCAGGCAATAGATAAAAAAAAAGTAGATGACTTATTTTAAAAAAGCATGGATTCAAAAAATAAATTAGATATTGCAGATTTCCGAACTGAAACAAGAGCATGGCTTGAAGAGAATTGTCCTAAAAGCATGTGTCAACCAATTAAGGATGCAAGTGATTTTTATTGGGGAGGTAGAAACGCAAAATTTAGCTTTGAAGACCAAAGGCTTTGGTTTGAAAGAATGCTAGAGAAAGGATGGATTGTTCCTTATTGGGAAAAAAAATATGGAGGAGGAGGTCTTTCTCCAAAGGAGAATACTATTCTTACTCAAGAAATGAGTCGTTTAGGATGCCGTAAACCGATTTATTCTTTTGGCATTTCAATGTTGGGACCTGCTCTACTTCAATTTGCAACAGAAGAACAAAAGTTAAAATATTTACCAGAGATAGTAAAAGGCAAGATATGGTGGTGTCAAGGTTACAGTGAACCAAATTCTGGAAGTGATCTGGCTGGACTGCATATGAAAGCTGATGACAAGGGAGAATACTTTTTAGTTACAGGATCAAAAGTTTGGACTTCTTATGGAGATAAAGCAGATTGGATTTTTTGTTTAGTTAGAACTGATTCTAATTCTCCAAAGCATAGGGGGATTAGTTTTCTATTGATTGACATGAAATCACAGGGAGTTAGTACAAGGCCAATAAAATTAATTAGTGGAAAATCTCCTTTTTGTGAAACTTTTTTTGACGCTGTTAAAGTTCCAAAAACAAATTTGGTAGGTAATTTAAATGAGGGATGGACAATTGCAAAGTTTTTGTTAACTCATGAAAGACAAATGATTGGCGGGATTGGAGAAACAGATATAAAAGAGAATCCTCATAAACTAGCTAAAAAGGAACTTCCTTTTGAGAGTGGTAAATTAAAAGATTCAATTTTAAGAACAGAAATTTCTGATTTTGAATTAGATGATGAAATTTTTAATCTTACAATCCAGAGAATAGTTGATGAAGCAAAAGCGGGAAATAATTCTGGGGCTCTTTCTTCTTTTTTTAAATATTATGGCACAGAATTAAATGTTAAGCGTTTTGAACTTTTATTAAGTATTTCAGGATCTGATGGTTTATTATGGATGGACGACAAAAGTTCTGGAATAAATATCGCCAGAAACTTTTGCAGATCAAAGGGAAATACAATTGAGGGAGGTACCTCAGAGATACAGCTTAATATAATTGCAAAACGAATTTTAGAATTACCATAATAAAAACATATTATAATGGCGCTAATAATCACAGAGGAAGAAAAAATGCTTAAAGAAGCTGCTCGAGAATTACTCGAAACAAAAGTTTCTATAGATCAGTTTAGATTATTGAGAGATGAAAATTATCAATCATTTGATAGATCGACATGGAATGAAATAATAGAAATGGGATGGACTTCTCTAATAATTCCTGCGGAATATAATGGATTAGACTTTGGCTATGTTGGAATGGGACAAGTCCTTGAGGAAATGGGTAGAAAATTAGTAAAATCACCATTAATTTCTTCTATACTTTTTTCCGCTACTGCTATTAAATATTCTGATAATGAGAAATTAAAAATTAAATTTTTCCCTAAGTTAATGAATGGAGAAGCATTGATGTCACTTGCTGTTGATGAAAAATCTTATCACGATCCTGATAATATTAACACAAAAGTGACAGAAGAAAAAAAATGTTATAGGCTAAATGGTAAAAAAACTTTTGTTCTTAATGGTAATTTTTCTGATCACTTAATTGTTTTAGCAAAAATAGATTCTAAGGAATATGGTCTTTTTCTCGTTAAATCAGACACTTTGGGAATAACAATTAAAAATAAGATCTTATTAGATACATCTACTTATTCAGAGATTATATTAAACGATGTATTGGTGCCAAAGGAGCACCGTTTGGATATTAAGATTTCAGGTATGGAATTAATAAAGAAAGTTCTTGATATTTCATGTATCGGGCTTTCAGCTGAAATATTAGGGGTTATTATGGAGTCTTTTGAATTGACAATAAATTATTTGAAAGAGCGGGAGCAATTTGGTGTTAAGATAGGATCTTTCCAGTCACTTCAGCATAGGGCAGCAAAGCTTTTTTCAGAAATTGAACTCTGTAAATCAATTGTTCTAAAGGCTTTGCAGGCAATAGATAAAGAGGATAAAGACATTTCAAATTATGCTAGCCTGGCTAAGGCTAAGCTTTGCAAAACTGCTAAACTGGTAACTAACGAAGCTATTCAAATGCATGGAGGGATAGGCGTCACAGATGATTCTAACATTGGATTTTATTTGAAAAAAGCTCGAGTTTTACAGAAAATTTTCGGAGATTACAATTACCATTTAGATAAATTAGCAAAAAACAAAGGTTATTAAATGTAAGATCATAAAATCCAAAAAAATAGGATAAATAATAGTAAAGACTTTTTAAGATTATAAGTCTAAGTACTATATTTGCAAGCAAAATTCTAAGTTTATTTTATTATTAAATTTTAAACAAAAATATGGCAAATCAAGTTGGAAAAGTTTCTGAAATAATTGGACCTGTTGTCGATGTTGAATTTGGCGGAGAGAATGATCTCCCCAAAATATATGATTCATTAGAAATTAAAAGAGATGATGGCTCGCTGT
>JAQWON010000068.1 GCA_029245825.1 Flavobacteriaceae bacterium | reverse complement strand
GATTACATGGGTATGTTAGCGACTGTAATTAATGGGCTAGCGTTGCAAAGCTCTTTGGAAAACATCGATGTCCCAACAAGATTACAAACGGCTATAAAAATTGAAGCTATTGCAGAGCCATTTATAAAACGTCGCGCAACTAGACACCTTGAAAAAGGAAGAGTTGTTATTTTTGGTTCTGGTACAGGAAATCCTTTTTTTACAACTGATTCAGCTGCAGTTTTAAGAGCAATTGAAATAAATGCAGATATCATATTAAAAGGTACTCGTGTCGATGGAATTTATGATGAGGATCCAGAAAAAAATACCAGCGCAATAAAATTTGACTCACTTTCATTTGATGAAGTTCTTAAAAAAGGATTAAAGGTTATGGATACCACTGCCTTTACATTAAGTCAAGAAAATAAACTCCCCATAATAGTTTTTGATATAAATACAGGAGGTAATCTTCTCAAGATAATAAAAGGGGAAAAAATTGGAACTAGAGTCTTTATGTAAATAATTAAAATATGGATCAAGAAATTCAAAAAATATTAGATTCAGCAAAAGAAAAAATGAGTTATTCTATTATTTTTTTAGAAAAAGAATTATTAAATATACGAGCAGGCAAGGCAAATCCTGTAATGTTAAACTCTGTATCTATAGATTATTATGGAAATCCAACACCGTTAAATCAACTTTCCAGTATTAATACCCCGGATGCCAGATCAATATCTGTTCAGCCATGGGAAAAATCACTTCTGCCAGATATAGAAAAAGCAATAATAGATGCTAATCTTGGTTTTAATCCAATGAATAATGGAGAATCAATTCTTATTAACATACCTCCTCTAACTGAAGAAAGAAGAAGAGAATTGGTAAAACTCGCCAAAGGCGAAGCAGAAAATGCCAAAATTAACATCCGGAACACAAGGAAAGACGCTAATCATTCTATCAAAAAAATGATGTTCCCAGAAGACCTACAAAAAAATGCTGAAATTGATATTCAAAACCTAACAGATAAATATATTGCTAGGGTTGATTCTGTTTTTAGTTCAAAAGAAAAGGAAATACTGACTTTATAGAATTAGAGATTTTAGATTAATTATGTCCTAAAGGATAGAGGAAAATGAATTTTTGGAGTAATGTCGCAAACTTAATTCTTAAAAATAGAATAATAATATTGCTCTTCATTCTTGGCCTAACTTTTTTTTGGTCAAATCAATGGAAAAATATTCAATTTACATATACTGAGGCTAAACTTCTCCCAGATGATCACCCTGAGAGTTTGATATATGATGTCTTTAAAAGCAAATTTGGTGAAGAAGGTAATCTTATCGTAATAGGTGTTAAAGACAGTTTATTATTTTCAGAAAAAAATTTCAATGAGTGGAATAAATTAAGTCAAAAAATTAATGAGTATCCTGAAGTAAATTTTGTTCTCTCTTTTGATAATATAAAGGATCTAGTAAAGGACACGGATAATAAAAGATTTGATTTAAAAAAAATTTTCGAAAACAACAAATTTGACCCTGAAAGTATTGCCAAGTTTAAAGAAAAAATTTTTTATGATCTCCCTTTTTATAACAAATTATTGTTGGGAAATCAAAATAAAACGGCAAGAACTATTATCTCCTTAAATACAGAAATTGTCAATACTGAAATTCGAAAAGATTTTATTCTTAACGATTTTATTCCATTAGTTAATCAATTTGAGAAAAGTACCTCTTTAGATATTAAAGTTTCTGGAATGCCCTATATAAGAACTTTAAGTGCTCAAAGCATTAAAGATGAAATGGGACTTTTTGTTTTTACAGCTCTTCTTGTCACCGCATTAATTTTCTTTCTTTTTTTCAGATCCTACAGAGCTACATTTATTTCAATGTTAGTTGTTCTTATTGGAGTGGGTTGGGCATTTGGGGTTTTAGGTTGGTTAGGTTATGAAATCACAATTTTAACTGCTTTAATCCCCCCTCTAATAATTGTTATTGGAATTCCTAATTGTATTTTTTTGATAAACAAATATCAGCAGGAATTTGCTAAGAATAGGGACAAATTAAAATCTCTAGAAAGTGTAATAATAAAAATTGGAAATGCTACTTTAATGACAAATCTTACAACTGCGTCTGGTTTTGCCACATTTATTCTAACTAATAGTCAAGTACTAAAAGAATTTGGAGTTGTAGCCTCATTAAATATAATTGCCATTTTCTTATTATCATTATTAATTATCCCTATCGCTTATAGTTTCTCAGGAATTCCTAGTAAAAAACACTTAAAACATTTAGAGAATATTTCTATAAAAAAAATAGTTAAATGGCTAGAGAACAGAGTTCGTAAAGAAAGATTGAAGACTTATATAATTTCACTGATTAGTTTGATTCTTGGGATAATTGGAATTTATCAAATTGAAATTTCAGGAAGTATTATTGAAGATATGCCAAAAAAATCTAAGTTTTTTGAAGATATAAAATTTTTTGATAATGAATTTAATGGGATTGTACCTCTTGAAATAAATATTGATACTAAAAGAAGAAAAGGTGTAAATAATTTGACAACAATTAAGAGAATAAATAAATTAAGTGAATATATTTCAAGTATTCCTGAACTTTCTCACCCAATTTCAATAGTTAATCTATTAAAATATATTAAACAAGCTTATTATAATGGTAATCCAAAATACTATAAAATTCCGACTTCCCAGGAAAATAGTTTTCTTTCGCCGTATTTGAAAAATATGCCTGACACGAAAAATCTAATAACAAACTATATTGATAGTACGGGACAAAATGCAAGGATGACAACTTTTCTAATGGATGTCGAAACCAAACGTATAGAGATTATTGAAAAAGATCTAAAAAAAGAAATTAATAAAATTTTTGGAAAAGATAAATATGATGTAATACTAACTGGAAAAGCACTTTTATATTTAAAAGGAACTCATTATTTAATAAAAAACCTTTTTATTTCTCTTTCACTAGCAATACTTCTTATAGCTATATTCATGGCTTATCTATTTAGGTCATATAAAGTGATAATTATATCACTAATCCCTAATTTACTTCCTCTTATCGTTACAGCAGGAGTGATGGGTTTTATAGGGATACCCTTAAAACCATCTACGATCCTTGTTTTTAGTGTAGCCTTTGGTATATCCGTTGACAACACAATACATTTTTTAGCAAAATATAGACAAGAGTTAATTGAAAACAACTGGAAAATTAATTCAGCAGTTTATTCTTCATTACGAGAAGCTGGTGTTAGTATGTTATACACTTCAATAGTTCTTTTCTTTGGTTTTGCAATTTTTATGATTTCAAGTTTCGGAGGAACAGTTGCGCTTGGGGGACTTGTTTCAGTTACTCTTCTTTTTGCAATGCTAGCTAATCTAATTTTATTGCCATCTCTTCTAATTTCTTTGGAAGATTCAATTAACATCGTAAAAGTTATAACAAAACCTAAAATTAATATTGTTGCAAGAGACAAGAAATAGAAATTTCAACAAATTAAAATAAACCTATCTTTACAACGAAAATATAGAAATGTCATTAATAAGATTAATAGAAGTTTTTAATAACCCAAATAATTTTAAAAAAATTAAAGTCAATGGATGGGTTAGAACATTTAGAGCAAATAAATTTATTGCGTTAAATGATGGTTCGACTGTTCATAATCTTCAATGCGTAATAGATTTTGAAAAAACAGATGAAAAAATTCTTAAAAAAATTGCATCTGGAGCTGCCCTAAATGTAGAAGGTGAATTAGTGAAAAGTTTAGGCCAAGGACAAGATTTTGAACTTTTAGTTGATAAAATAAAAATTATTGGTGAATCAGATCCAGAATTATATCCAATACAACCAAAAAAACACAGTTTTGAATTTTTAAGAGAAAAAGCTCATTTGAGAATTAGAACATCGACAATAAGTTGTATTATGCGTATTCGATCAGTACTAGCTTTTGCGATTCATGATTTTTTTCAAAAAGAAGGTTTCTTTTATGTTAATACTCCTATAATAACTGGAAGTGATGCAGAGGGTGCAGGAGAAATGTTTAGGGTAACCGCTTTAGATGCTAAAAACCCTCCATTTGATAAGGAAAAAAATGTAGATTTTAAAAAGGATTTTTTTGGAAAGGAAACAAGTTTGACAGTTTCTGGTCAGCTTGAGGCAGAAGCTTATGCATTGGGTTTAGGTAACGTCTACACTTTTGGACCTACATTCAGAGCAGAAAATTCTAATACTTCTAGACACTTATCTGAATTCTGGATGATAGAACCTGAAATGGCTTTTTATGATTTGAACGATAATATGAATTTTGCAGAAAAATTTCTAAAATATATCCTAAAATATTCATTAAATGATTGTCCTGATGACTTTGTTTTTTTAAATGATGTATATACTAAAGAGGAAAATAAAAAGTCAAAAATTGAGAGAAGTGAAATGGGTTTAATTGAAAAAATAAATTTTGTTATAGATAAAAAATTTAAAAGAATAACATATACTGAGGCAATAGATATTTTAAGAAATTCAAAACCCAATAAAAAAAAGAAATTTGAATATTTGATTCAAGAATGGGGTTTAGATTTGCAAAGTGAACATGAAAGATTCCTAGTAGAAAAATATTTTAAAAGCCCTGTTATAATATATGATTATCCATCAAAAATAAAGGCCTTTTATATGAGGTCAAATAATGATGGTAAAACTGTTGGTGCGATGGATATTCTATTTCCTGGAATTGGAGAAATTGTTGGAGGATCACAACGTGAAGAACGAATAGATGTATTAGAGAAAAGAATTTCAGAATTTGGTGTAGATAAAAAAGAATTATGGTGGTATCTTGAACTAAGAAAATTTGGAAGCACCCCTCACAGCGGCTTTGGACTAGGTTTTGAAAGATTAGTTCAATTTGCTACTGCCATGAATAATATCAGAGAAGTTATTCCTTTTCCAAGAACACCTCATAATGCTTCTTTTTGATTTACAATTTTCCAAACCTTTTTTTATAACTTTAAAAAACAAAAATTATAAGTTGTGTTGAAACAAAAGCTTCAGTTAAAACTTTCTCAAAAACTTTCTCCACAGCAAATTCAATTAATGAAGCTTGTGCAGCTTTCAGCTTTAGAATTAGAGCAAAAAATCCAATCTGAGATTGGAGAAAATCCTGCTCTCGAAACAGGTGAAGATTTTGAGGAAAATAATAACAATGATATAGATGAATTTTCAGACCATAAAGAGAGAGATAATGAAATATCTGCTGAAGATTTTGATATTGATCCTTATTTAAGTGATGACGAGATTCCAAATTATAAACTAGAAAACTCAAGCTATGGTAATTTGAAAAATGAAACTGGAAATTCTTTTTCAAATCAAATAAGCTTTCACGAATATCTAAAAAATCAATTACAAAATTTGATTCTTGACAAGAATGAAAAGCCAGTAGCTGATTTCATAATTGGAAGTATTGATAATAGTGGATACATAAGAAGATCAGATGATAACATAATAGATGACTTAGCTTTCACCCAGAATATTATTATTGATAAATCGGAATTTAAAAAAATAATTACTAAAATTCAGTTATTAGATCCACCAGGTGTTGCAGCAAGAAATTTAAAAGAATGTTTGTTACTACAGCTAAATAGAAAAAGAAAAAATAAATATTCTGTTCTTGCTAAAAACATAATTGAAACCTCTTTTGAAGAATTTTCTAGAAAACATTATAAAAAATTACAAGATCGCTTTAGTATAGATGAAAATGATCTCAAATTAGTTCTGAATGAGGTCAGTAAATTAAATCCAAAACCAGGAGGAGCCTTGTCAGGAAGTGTTCAAAACACACATATAACTCCTGATTTTATTCTTAAAATAGAAGATGGAGATCTTAAGGTAAGTTTAAATAAAAGAAATTCCCCTGAGTTAAGAATATCAAATAATTATAAAGAAATGCTTTCAGGATATGTAGAAGATCCTAATAAGACTAAATCTCAGAAAGAAGCAATCTTATTTATTAAACAGAAACTTGATGCTGCAAAATGGTTTATAGATGCTGTAGCACAGAGATATCAAACTCTATATTTAACAATAAATGCTATTGTTGAATATCAACGAGAATATTTTTTATCAGGTGATGAACATAAATTAAAACCTATGGTTTTAAAAGATATAGCCGAAAAGATAAAAATGGATATTTCAACAATTTCTAGAGTTGCTAATAGTAAATATATTGATACCCCTTATGGTGTCAAACTACTAAAGGATTTCTTTTCAGAAGGAATGAAAAATATTGAAGGAGAAGATGTTTCAACTATTGAAATAAAAAAAACTCTTGAATCAATAATTTCTGATGAAGATAAAAATAAACCTTTGACTGATAAATTATTATCCGAACTATTGAAAGAAAAAGGATATAATGTAGCCAGAAGAACAATTGCAAAGTATCGTGAACAACTTGGATTTCCAGTTGCTAGATTAAGAAAAAAACTTTAGGTAAATTGATTTATTCAATATTTTTTGAATAATCACCAATTCTTGTAGTATAATTAATTTTCAAGGCATTAACCTTTCTAAGCTCCTGTTTAATGTCAGTTATCAATCCCATCTTTGTATCACCATCTACCTTTAATGCAGTAGTTAAAACATTTTGTAATTCTTGCCTTTTGGAAGCTCTCTCTGCAAGAACAAAAGCTCCTATCTCACTTACGGTAGAAAACTTATCATTTAATTGTATTCTAGCTTGAGTTCCATACTTGTCAGAATATCTACTAGAAGGCTTTCCCGCATATATGTACATTACTCGGTCTTTTTTATCAAGTTTTTGAACCTGGTCTGCCGCTGGTAAAACATTTTTTACCATTAAAGTACTATCTCTCATTACGGTAGCAACCATGAAAAAAAACAACAACATGAAAACAATATCAGGTAATGAAGCAGTTGAAATTGCAGGTAAATCTCCGGTTTTTTTCTTTTTAAATTTTGACATATATAAAATTACTTTTTACTAGGCTCAGCCTCAGACAACTTTTGAGGGAACATATCTTTAACAACCCTTAATTTAGGCCTTAGTCTTTCTTTTTCTTCAGGATTAGTTCTAGGATCAGAAAATCTTCTATTAGCTTCAATAAAATCCATGCCATCTAAAGGATTTAATCTAAGATATTCTCTGTTTCTTAATTCATTGTATGCAGCAACCAATTCATTTTGTACAGATATATAAACCCTGTAGGAAGTTTCTCTATCATTTTTCAGTGATATAATTGCTTTTTGCGGATTATCAGAGGATCTAAGATCCGCATCACCCTGGCAATAATCACAAGCATCATCACCATTTCCTCCCCCATTATCCAAAAACTTTACAGCTAATGACCTTAAATTTTCAATCTCTGATAGCTCCTCCTCAACCAATAACTGGTTATACTTATTAACAACTACTGTAAATATATTCTTTTGCTTAATTATCGGCGGATCTTCTAACTCTTCCACTGGTGGTAATTTCCTGTTAATACCACTGTCTGTTTCTATTGTTGTTGTAACCAAAAAGAAAATCAATAACAAAAAAGCAATATCTGCCATTGATCCTGCATTTACTTCAGGTGATGATCTTCTCATTTAACAATTATTTTTTTAGCATTTTTCTCAATCCAGAGAGAAACATTAATCCAATTGCAATAATAAATAAAATATAGAACACAAGTATTCCTGTGCCAACCCATCTGGAACCATTTTCTGATAAAACTTTACCATCCTTCATTGGTGTCTCAACACCAGTAGATGCCATATATGAAATAAAAATGACAAGAAGGAAAAATCCTATAGATATAGAAGCTTTTTTTAGTTTTTCTTTATTTGAAAATAATCCTCTAAGAGAAAAAATAAGCGTTGCAGAAATTGTGAGAAAAAGGACAATTCTAGCAAGCTCAATAATTGGAGTTACCAAGCTGTAATTACCCTGAGATGCATCTATTTCTATTTGTTCATCTCCGGTTCCCATAATTCTTAAAAGGAATATAACACCCACGATACCAAGAAGAGCGCTAATTATATTAACTATGTTTTGAAATTTCATTATCAATTAAAATTAATTATTTCTTATACACTACAAGTATATCGATCAAATTGATGGAAGCATCCTCCATATCATTGACGATACTGTCAATTTTAGCAACAATATAATTATAAAAGACTTGAAGAATTATTGCAACAATCAATCCAAAAACAGTAGTCAAAAGTGCTACCTTTATTCCACCAGCTACAAGAGATGGCTGCATGTCGCCCGCTGCTTCAATTTTATCGAAAGCTGTAATCATACCAATAACAGTACCCATAAAGCCAAGCATTGGGGCAAGTGCTATAAATAAAGAAATCCAAGAAACATTCTTTTCAAGCTGTCCCATTTGAACACCTCCGTATGCAACAACGGCTTTCTCAGCGCTTTCAACACCTTCGTTTATTCGATCAAGACCTTGATAAAAAATAGAGGCTACAGGTCCCTTGGTATTTCTGCAAACTTCTTTAGCTGCATCAACACCCCCAGATTTAATAGCTTCTTCAACACTAGAGGTTAATTTTTGTGTATTTGTAGTCGCTAGATTTAAATATATTATTCTTTCTATAGCAATTGCTAGGCCTAAAATTAGACAGATTAAAACTATACCCATAAAACTAGGGCCTCCTTCAATAAATCTAGTTTTCAATTCCTGAGTAAATGAAGCCTCAGCCGTAACATCATCTTGAATCAAAACCGCTGAGTCTTCGGTTTCAACAATAACTTCGTTCGAAATCGCATAAGACATCTGACTGGCTGTTAAAAATCCAGTCAAGAAAAGCATATATAATAATTTTTTCATTTTAATTACTTTATGTTCAAAAATTCAATTGTCTAAGATAAAAAAAAATATATACGAACTGTATTTTTTATTAGGAGATTAATTGATTTGTGTTTAACTCATATTAAATGATTGTTTTTTTAAATCTATTTATAAGCAGGAATAGCTAACGAATCACTTTATTAGGAAATACGACAAGGCTCTCTATCCCATTTTTCCCAACCGTGGATATACCAAAAAAATAATTATCAATAACTATCCCTTCCAGTGTAAACTGATCAACATTACCAACAAATCTACTGTGATCCCATGTAGGAGATGTAGTGTCTCGCCAATATATTTTATAACCAGCAATACTATCATCATCAATTTTAGTCCACTTAAATTTAACAGATGGTTCTACTACACCGCCAATAGAAAGCCCTCTTATCATTGGGGGTCCCCATGCTAATGAAGCAAGATTAATCGCATTAACTGCAGTTAATTTTTTTGCATAAGCAAAGTTTACTGCTTCAATGACATCACCATAGGCAATACCTTCTTCAATTCGAATATCCTGATGTTGTTGATTATAGTTTTCATGAGCTTCCATAATTCTAACGCCAGCGAATCCAAGATCATTGAATGGTCTGTGATGCCCACCTCTTCCAAATCGGTCTAATCTATAGATCATTTTTGGATTCATTCTAGGCATATAGGTTTCCACTGTTTTGTGTATATATCTAGCTAATTGTCTTGAAATTCCGTCTATCTCTCCTCCATAAAAACGACGATTTTTCCTATTAATTTCTGATTCATTAGCTGGTGTTGGTTCTGAAAAAATCCTGAATGTTCTATTATCAATTACCTTATCAACTCCACTAATGTTTCCAATCATATCATTATTTAAAACGCCTATTATTTCCCATTGACTTTCTAAGGCATGTCTTGCAAGGCCTGCTCCTCCATAAAGTCCCTGCTCCTCTCCAGATAGACCGGCATAAATGATACTGTTTTCAAAACGATATTTGGAAAGTATTCTTGCAGCTTCAATTGTTCCAGCCATTCCACTAGCATTATCGTTTGCTCCAGGAGAATCATCTGTGTAATTTAAGGGATCAGAGATTCTAGAATCTATATCTCCACTCATTATTATGTATCGATTTGGATATTTATATCCTTTCTGAATAGCTATAACATTATTAATCCATACCGGTTTTACAATACGTCTTCCATCTGGTTGATGAAAGTTTTTTTGATAAGAAACTTCTATACATCCCTCACAGGATTTTGCTATTTTTTGAAATTCACTGAAAATCCATCTCCTTGCTGCACCAATTCCTCTTTTTTTTGAAATAGTATCACTAAGAGTATGTCTTGTACCAAAACCAGCCAATTTAGTAATATCTTCTTTTATTCTATCTTCAGAAACAGCCGCAATTATTGCATAAAAATTTTCTGTCTGTTGTCCTATCAAATTAGAATTAAAAGATGGAAAGAAAAAAAATAATAGTATTAAATAAACTAATTTACCCATAATCATTATTGTTTTATAGTTTAGATAAATTTAATGAAATAGTTTTTAAATTTGTGCCAAATGAAAAAGCTAATACTTCTTACTTTTTTAGGTCTAATATCAACTTTTACTGTTTTTTCCCAGTTAATAGTTGAAAGAAATGTTGGGGACTTTAATAGACTAAAAGTTTATGACTTGCTTAATATTGAGTTAATAAAATCATCTATTAATAAGGTAGAAATAAGTGGAGAATTCCCTTCATTTACAATTGCAAAAAATAAAAATGGAGAACTAAAAATAAGAATGGGATTGGAGAAAAGATTTAGGGGATCAAAAACTAATGTGAAACTTTACTACAAAAAAATAGATAAAATAAATACCCATGAAGGTGCCATTGTTTTTTCAAAAGACACCATTAAGCAAGAAAAAATTGTAATTAAAGCAGATAGTGGTTCAATCCAAGATTATATTCTTGATGTAAAAGACATATCGACGAAAATTAATACAGGATCAATTGTCTATCTTACAGGGAAAACAGATAGGCATATAGGAAAAATAACAACGGGGGGAGAACTAAATGCTGAAACTCTCAAATCTGAACAATCAAAAATATATGTTAATACTGGTTCCATAGCTGATGTTTCGGCAAAAGATTTATTAGAACTAAATATTAGAACAGGAGGTATTGTTAATGTTTACTCCAAAACAAAAAGGACCAAAGAAAATATTCGCACAGGGGGAAAAGTTGTTTATGTTGACAAAGATTAAAATCAGATTTCAATAGAAGCAAATCCAAAACGATTTATAACTTTCTCATCCAAATATTTCTATAACTTACTAGATCTCCATGATCTTGAAGCAGCAAATAGCGCTTTTTGGATTGATTTGAATTGCTGTAACCAGGCATATCATCTCTTCTGTTTTTTGGTAAACCAATATATTCGGTAGTCCCTAAAATTTCAACATTGTTTTGGACCAAAACTCCATTTAGAAAAACTGTAAAAGTTCCTGGTTTAATTTGATCACCTTTTGAGTCATACTTTGGCTCAATAAAAATGATGTCATAAGTCTGCCAAACCCCTGGGGCTCTAGCAGCATTAACTAATGGAATATACTGTTTATAGATTGATGAAGCTTGACCATTTGAATAGGTTCTATTTTCATAACTATCCAAAACTTGAACCTCATATCTTCTCTGAAATATAATTCCACTATTACCTCTCCCCTGACCTTCTCCTTTTATTACACTAGGTGTTTTCCATTCAAGATGTAATTGGATAGAGCCGTGTTCTTCAACAGTATGTATACTCCCAGTTCTAGGTTTGACAGTCATAGATTTATCACTATTAAGTGTCCATTGAACAATCTTTTTAGAGCCTTGGTGTTGCCATTTTGAAAAATCAGTCCCGTCAAAAAGTATAATTGCGTCACTAGGTGGAGCAGATAAAATTCCTGGAGCAACTACTTTAGGCTCAGGCTCCCAAACCTCAGTTTCCTTGGGCTTCATTTTTTCTTGAGAAAAAAGAATGGAGTTAAATAAAACAAGTAATAAAAACTTTTTCATTAGATTAAAATTAAGATTTAGGTATTGAGGGCATAAATAATCCAGCACCTGTAGCTAATGATGCTTGTTTAATAAAACTCTTACGTTTCATTTTTTTTTTTATAATTTTAGTATAATTTATAAAAAATGAATCATTTTAAAAATTATAGACCCTCTAAAGTTTCAACAAACTTCATAGATCAATTAGCAAAAATTTTTAGCTTTTCACCTTCAAAAACAAGAAGAGAGAGAATCAAACAAAGAAAAAATTATTCCAGTTGATTTCTTCCAGAAGTTTCTATTATGACCTCAGTTGAGTTATTTTGATTAATTGAAACTTTCTTTATTATAGACAGCAATCTTTTTATTTTTCTGTTGGATTTATATTTATGCTTTCTTGATAATGTTATACTGTCAATTTTTACTATAGTTTCTCCTTTTATTAAAAAATCATTTTGCTTTGTTTGATAAAAATAACTTAAATCAAGTTTCATCTTAAAATCCTCTCTCCAAAAAGGTTGAGTTAAAAGTGTTTTTATGAAAAAATCTCTTTCTTTATATGAATACCTAGTCCCTAAAATCGTGATCTCTGGTATAGCTTTTTCTTTGACCTCTACTTCTTCAAGTACTACTTTCTTCCCTTGACAAAAAGAATTTGTAATAACAAAAAAAGAAGTGATAATTGTCTCATAAAAATTGAAATGAATTTGATCTTGACTTGGTTTAATAAGTTTAGAGTAAAACTAATTACTTAAATACTTTGATTAAACAAAAAACCCCTTTTAGCAGGGGTTTTTTCAATCTACAAAAACAAAAATTTAATTTTCTTGTGGAATTCCTTGAGAATTTGTTCTTGGTGACCAGTGAGAATGCATTACTTTCCATTCTCCGTTTTCATTTACCCATGTTTGGGATGCTCTCGTTGCATAAGTAACATTTTGCTCCCCATCATCAAAATTAATAAGACCATCTGCATCAAATGTAACTACAGCCGTATTCATATCGGAAGAAAGAAATACTTGGTGATTTGACATTTCAAATTTGCCAAAATCCCAGCCTCTAGCAGTATTAGCAACTTGTTCTTCATTCTGGACAGCTAATGCAGATCCATTTGAATTATATATGGTAGTTCCTAAGTCGGTAGACACCCATTTACTAGTCGTATCCCAGTCTCGACTTATATACGCTGATTGGTAATCCTTAGACATTGATGTTATATCTGCAACTACTTGATCAGCATCAACAGCTTGTAATGTTTCTCCAGGATTCGAACAAGAAAAACTAAGTATAATTGAAATTAAAAAGATAAGTTTTTTCATAATTAAAATATTTGTTAGTTATATTACAACTAGGAAAAATAGAAATTATTGTCTAGATCTTAAATTCAAAAATGAAGAAGAAGGTTATTGTAAAGTTAATTAAAGCAATTCTAGGAGTATTTTTATTTTATAACTGTTCGCATACTGAGAAAAACTTAAAACCTTTTATAAATTAATGGATCCAGAAAACATAAGCAAATTAATTCCTGTTTTAGTACTATTAATTCTTGGAATAATAGAGTCTCTTGGAGGACTATATTTTAATGACAAGAGATCAAAAAATGATTTAACTATTGAATTGGTCAGTTTAACAATTCTTCCAACATTAATTCAACCTGCCATTTTAGTTTTTGTTTTATTTGTTATGGATTTATGGCTCCCTATTCATGAAAACTATTTTATTAACTCATATGTTTTATGGCATATCCTAGCTTTTTTAATATTTGATGATCTTACACAGTATTTATGGCATCGATTTTCTCATGAAAATGCTTTTATGTGGAAACTTCATAGACCTCATCATGTTGTTGAAGAAATGGGTGTATTGGTTACCTATAGAAATGCCTTTTTTTATTATGCATTTATGCCAGGAATTTGGTTTTCAGCTATCTTAATATACTTGGGGATGACAGAAGTTTATCTTTACTATATTCCTGTTAAAACTACTGTAATCGTTCTTGCTCATAGTGAAGTAAAATGGGATAGATTTTTATATAAATATCAAATTCTACATCCATTAGCTTGGATTGTAGAAAGAACTATTTCTACCCCTTGCACCCATTATGCTCATCATGGATTAACTTCAGAAGATGGAGTATCAAATCCAAATGGGAATTATGGAAATTTGTTGTTTTTTTGGGACATTTTATTTGGAACAGCTAAAATTACTAGAAAATATCCTAAACGTTTTGGAGCATGGAATAAAATGAAGGAACCTTGGTATGTTCAATTATTTTTTCCAATAATCAAATCTAAAGATCCCAGAAGTGAGCTTCATTCTATAAAAACTGACATAGATTATGATCCATCAGTGGATTACAAAGATTTTAGGGAATAAGATAAAACTCAAGAATGAGAAAGCTATTATTACTAATGTTAGCAATATTATTTTTTATTACTAACTCTTGTTTAGACTCTCCTAAGACGCTTAATATAATGACATACAACATTCGCCTTGATGTTGAAGATGATGGAGTTAATCAATGGGATAACAGAAAAAAAGGGCTTGTTTCTTTAATTAAGGAAGAGAATCCAGATATTTTAGGTATTCAAGAAGGTCTTCCCAATCAAATAGAGTATTTATTAGAACAATTAGATGAATATAGTATGATTGGTGAAGGGAGAAATGGAGGAAATAATGGAGAATATTCTGCTATTTATTATAAGAATAAAAAATTGAGATTAGAAAAAGATGAAACTTTCTGGTTATCAGAAACTCCGGGAAAACCATCGATTGGTTGGGATGCGGCTTTAAATCGAATTGCAACAGTTGGAGTTTTCATAGTTATGAAATCAAATAAAAAATTGATAGTCTACAATTCTCATTTTGATCATATCGGTAAAGTAGCAAGAGAAAAATCAGTAAATGTTATTTTAAATCATATTAAAGGAAATAATTATTTAAAAAATGCAATTGTTGTTATGGGTGATTTTAATGCCATCCCCACTGATGCTCCTATCAAATCATTATTAAAAAATCTTGATGATTCATTTAATGAGTTTGCCATAGAAAAACCTTTTGGTACATTTAATGGTTTTGAATTAAATAGTAAACTTACAAATAGAATAGATTATATATTTACTAAAAATCTTGATGTTTATGAGTATAAACATATTTATAGAAAATTACCAAACGGATTTTGGCCATCAGATCACTTACCAATTTTTGTTTCTATAAATGAATGATTAGGATTTATATAATGAAGGTTTTAAGGTAGTTTAAATAAGTCCTCTACTTTACATTTAATAGTTTTTGCGATTTTTAATGCTAATACTGTAGATGGGATATATACTCCATTCTCAATAGCATTAATACTCTTCCTCGACACCTCTGCGCTAACTGATAGATCTTGCTGTGTTAAACCAGCAGCTCTTCTAAATTCTTCTAAATTATTTAGAAGTTTTTTGTGGTTTCTTCCCAAAATTTACTTCTTTTCAAACTCTTCAACAGCATCAGTTAATTCTTTGCCTGTATTTGGATAAAGATATCCAGCTATCAGAGTTCCAACACCAATTAAACCAACTAGAGCCCCAACACCTTCTAATATCCTACCAATTGCTAAAAAACCAAGTAAATAAAGTCCAATACCAACAAAAACTGTGATAACTCCATTTCTACGATAATCTATAGGTTGTTTTTTACGCTCATCAAAAATCTTTAATAAATCCTCCAGTTTAGCAGGGTCATCCAAGTGTTTAGATATCTCTAGCACAGTTTCTCTCTTTCCTTTTGCATCATAATACAACCAGATAAATACAGAAATTGGGATACAGATTCCAGTTAGCATTCCAAAAATAGGTATTAGTAAACTAACAAGATGAGACGTTGTATCTCCAAAATCACCAATTGCATTTAGGTATATAAACATTTTCATAATTTTAATTTTTATTAATGTAACGCAAACGTAACATTTTTTTTAATGAGAAGCAAACGTTACACTATAAAATTTCAAACTTAGTTTATATAATAAAGGCTTACAAAAATAGATTTACAATTTCAGTATCAAATAATTTATATCTTAAATAATTAATCTTAATTTAACTATATGATAAAAGTCTACGAAATTACTAATGAGTTTTTAGAAGAAGTAAATAATAGATTAAAATAAATACCATGAATAACAGAAGAGAATTTATTAAGAAAGTAGCTAAAATTGGAATAGGATCTCAGTTTATTTTTAACACACCTCTTGAGCTGATTGCAAATAATAGATCAAAAATATCATCAAACGATAAAATTAATCTTGGGGTAATTGGATGTAAAGGAATGGGGTGGAGTGACATGAGGTCAATATTAAAAAATAGTGAAACTGACTGTATAGCTCTTTGCGATATTGATGATAGAGTTCTTGAAGAAAGATCAGAAAATGTAAAAGATATCACTGGAAAAAAACCTAAAATCTATAACGATTATAGAAAGTTGTTAGAAAACAAAGATATTGATGCAGTTGTAATTGGAACTCCTGATCATTGGCACTGTTTAAATTTAGTTGATGCTCTGCATGCAGATAAACATATATATTGTGAGAAGCCTATTTCAAATTCAATTGAAGAAGCTGACATAATGTTAAAAGCTTCAGTTGAATCTAAAAAATGTGTTCAAGTAGGACAATGGCAAAGAAGTGGAGGACAATACAGGGAGGCTATGAATTATTTATGGTCAGGAAATATAGGGAAAGTAAGATTAGTCAAAGTATGGGCCTATATGGGTTGGTATGGATGGGTAGATAATTTAAAGGATACTAAAACCCCTAAAGGAGTTGACTATAATATGTGGTTAGGTCCTGCTCCTTTAAGAAAGTTTAATAAAAATAG
>JAQWON010000051.1 GCA_029245825.1 Flavobacteriaceae bacterium | reverse complement strand
ATTCTTGCAATCGCCTTCCTTTCAACAATTGTATGGGGACATCATATGTTTATTGCAGGGATGAACCCTTTTTTAGGATCTGTTTTTACCTTTACAACTTTATTAATTGCAATTCCTTCGGCAGTTAAGGCTTTTAATTATATTGCTACTTTATGGAAGGGTAATCTCCAACTTAACCCAGCAATGTTATTTTCAATTGCATTAGTTTCTACATTTATTTCTGGAGGTCTAACAGGTATTATTCTTGGAGATAGCACATTAGATATTAATGTACATGATACTTATTTTGTTGTTGCCCATTTTCATCTTGTTATGGGAATTTCTGCTCTATATGGTTTATTTGCTGGAGTTTATCATTGGTTTCCAAAAATGTTTGGTCGTATGATGAACAAAAACATGGGATATTTTCATTTTTGGGTTACAGTAGTTTGTGCTTATGGTATTTTCTTTCCAATGCATTTTATTGGAATGGCAGGATTACCTAGAAGATATTATACGAATACCGCATTTCCGTATTTTGATGATTTATCAGATATAAACGTAACTATTACTATTTTTGCACTAACCGCTGGTTTAGCACAATTAGTTTTTCTTTATAACTTTATATACAGTATGTTCCATGGCAAACCAACTGAACAAAATCCATGGAAATCTAACACATTGGAATGGACTGCCCCTATTAAACATTTCCATGGAAATTGGGAAGGGGAAATACCTCACGTTCATAGATGGGCATATGATTATTCTAAACCTGGATATAAGGAAGATTTTGTTCCACAAAATGTTCCATTAAAGAAAGGCGAAAAAGAGTTACAACATTAATTGCAATTTAATTCTATATCCGCTATTCATTTAATCATTTATCTTTGTTTTAAATGAATGAGCATTTAGATCCTACTTTAGATAATTTGCCTCCAGAGGAGAAAGAATTTGACAAGGCATTAAGACCAACAAGTTTTAATGATTTTGCAGGACAAGAATCTATTTTAGAAAATTTAAAGATTTTTGTTGAAGCTGCAAATCAAAGAGATGAGGCTTTAGATCACACCTTATTTCATGGCCCACCTGGACTTGGTAAGACAACATTAGCCTACATCTTAGCCCATGAATTAAAATCAGATATTAAATTAACATCTGGTCCAGTTCTTGACAAGCCAGGAGATTTGGCTGGATTGTTAACGAATTTAAAACCGCGAGATATTTTATTTATTGATGAAATTCATCGTTTAAGTCCTATTGTAGAGGAATATCTTTATTCTGCAATGGAAGATTATAAGATTGATATAATGATTGAAACAGGACCAAATGCTCGCTCTGTTCAAATCAAATTAAACCCATTCACTTTGATTGGAGCTACAACTAGATCAGGTCTTCTTACTGCTCCAATGAGAGCTAGATTTGGGATTAGTAATCGTTTAGAATATTACTCCACTGAACTACTAAGCACAATTGTTGAAAGAAGTGCTGAAATTTTAAATATTTTAGTTTCGCAAGAAGCTGCTATTGAAATTTCAGGGAGGAGTAGAGGCACTCCAAGAATAGCTAATGGATTACTGAGAAGAGTTAGGGATTTTGCTCAAATTAAAGGGGACGGAAATGTAGATTTAAAAATAACTAAAATTGCTTTAAAGGCCTTAAATGTTGACAGTTATGGGTTAGATGAAATGGATAATAAAATTTTAACTACTCTAATTGAAAAATTCAAGGGTGGCCCTGTAGGAATATCAACTATAGCAACTGCTTTGTCAGAAAGTGTTGAAACAATTGAAGAAGTTTATGAACCTTTTTTGATACAACAAGGATTTATTATTAGAACTCCAAGAGGTAGAGAGGTTACAGATCTTACATATAAACATCTTGGCATTTTAAAAAATAATCAAAGAGACTTTTTTTAATTACAAAATGAGAGAAAATCCAACAAGATTTCTTAAAAGAGAGGCTAAAAGCCTGGGATTTTTATCTTGTGGAATTTCAAAAGCTGTTTTTTTAGAAGAAGAGGCAACCAAACTTGAAAATTGGTTAAATGATGGAAAGCATGGAGAAATGAAATATATGGAAAATCATTTTGACATGAGATTAGATCCAAGGAAACTAGTTCCTGGCGCCAAAAGTGTTATTTCCTTGTCATATAATTATTTTAATGATAACCTTCAAAATGATAAGGATGCACCAAAGATTTCTAAATATGCTTATGGCAATGACTATCATGTGGTCATAAGGAAAAAATTAAAAATTTTATTTAAGGAACTAAAAAAAAAATTTGGTGATATAAATGGCCGGGTCTTTGTTGATTCAGCTCCTGTTATGGAAAAACCATGGGCTGCAAAAAGCGGTCTTGGATGGATTGGAAAAAATACAAACTTAATTAGTCAAAAGATAGGGTCATATTATTTTTTAGCAGAAATTATTGTCGATTTAGAATTTGAATATGATACGCCTGCAACAGATCATTGTGGCAGTTGTACAGCATGTATTGATTCTTGTCCCACAGGAGCACTCGATATACCTTATCAGATTGATGCAAGTAAGTGTATTTCATACTTAACTATAGAATTAAGAAATGAGATCCCATCTGATTTTAATGAGAAAATGGATAATTGGGCTTTTGGCTGTGATGTTTGTCAAGATGTTTGTCCTTGGAATCGTTTTTCACGTAAACACAATGAGCCACTTTTTAATCCGAATCAAGAAATAATGGAAATGGAAAAAAAGGATTGGGAGGAACTAACTGAAGAAACCTTTGAGGTAATTTTTAAAAACAGCGCAGTAAAAAGGACAAAATATAAAGGATTAAAAAGAAATATTTCTTTCATTTCTTAAATTCCTCCAATCAATTCAATTGAAGAATTATCTCTATTAAAACTTTCCAAATCTTTTTTAGAAATTTTTGTATCCCAGACATACACCCTTTTTAAGTTTTTAAAGCTTTCAATAATCTCTAGAGAATTTTTAGAAATTTTCGTTCCGTATAAATTTAAAATTTCAAGGTTCTCTAATTTTTGTAAAGTTTTAATCCCTTCATCACTTATTGAATTTTTTTGTATGTCAAGACTTACTAGATTTTTTAGATTTAAAAAATTTAATAAAGATTTATCAGAAAGATTGGATTCCTTTATAAATAGATAAACAATATGATCTTTTATAATCTCAAGTTGATTAAACTCAACTTCAGATAAATTATTTTTTAAGTATTTAACAGAAAGAAATTTTCTATTACTAGAAATGAACTTTACTTGAAAAATAGATTTATCAATATTCAACAATTTAGATTCATCCAATTCTTGAACAGTAATTTTTTCAAACCATTGTTTATCTGAGAAATCTATGTTATAGATTTTATTTAATGAAATTTTAATTTCATCTGGTATTTTAATTGACGAAAGAACATCACTTGATTTATCAGAATTCTTAATCCACCATAAAATAGTGTTTATTTCATCATAAGAAACTATCGGTCCATCTGGAGGCATAAATTTTATGTTATCAACTGGTAGACTTATTCTTTTAAAAATTAAACTATTTCGAGGATTAATTTTATCAATTGGCGACCCTGCATTTCCTCCTTTAGTTAGTAGAGGTAAAGAAGATAAATCTAAATTCCCTCTTTTTATTTCATTATTATGACAAGAAATACATTTCTTGATAAGAATGGGTTCAATAATATTTGAATATAGTTCAATTGAATCCAAGCTTATTGAAATTTCAGCAAGTAAATTTTCATCTTCAACAAATCGATTTTTAATTTCATCAGGGGCATATTCAAACAAGTAATTTTCTCCGTGCGTTATATTACCTCCATTATGCCCAGTTATAAATAAAATTATGATAATCACAAGGTTTGAAAATGATTTAAATTTTTTAGTAATAAAATCCTTAAAAAAAGATAAACGGATAATCCATGCAAGGAAGCACATACCAACTAATATGAAACCAAATAATTTATGTAGGGAAAGGTTTTCTTCAATGTAAAGTCCAGTTTCGGCAAGTAGCCAACCAAATAGGGCACTAAAAGCAGAGGATATAAAACTTAAAAACCAACTAAAAGATATAATTCTATTATTGATTTTATTTTTAAATAGATTAGAGTATGTCTCAATTAGTATAGATAGTATTAAAAATCCTATTGGAAGATGAACTAATAAGGGGTGAAGTCTTCCAAAGAAAGAGGAAACATCTAATACAATCATTTATATTTTAGGTTCTAATTAGTTTAACTGGATAAGTTTTTCCAGAATTCCATTGAGGGACATATATACTATCATCATTGTCTATACAGACATCGTGAGGATTTAAAAAAGACTTCTGATCATAAATGGGTTTTTCTAAAACACCATCTTTATATTTCGGCATATTTCCTCCAGGTAATGAAACAATTTTATTATTAATATCTAAAATGGCTAGCATCCCATCATAATTCCACCAACTTTCTGTAATGATTACTGCAAAGAATAGATTATTTCCCTTGATAACTGGACGACAAATCCAACAGCCTGGGAGAGAAATAGTTTCGATATGATTTCCATTTAAATCAAATCTCTTAAATTCATTTTTGGTCCTAGATGAAATTAATAGAGAAGGATTATTTTTTTCTCTTGTATCAAGAGTAATTCCATGACAGCAATCAAATTGATTTGATTTTTCACCATGACCACCAAAGTGTTTTATGTAATTCCCTTTTGAATCATATTTAATTATGAAATCTTTTCCATAACCATCTGCAATAAAAATATCTCCATTGGGAGCTACAGCTATTTCTGTAGGTTTAAAATCTTCAGCTGAATTATATTCTTTTATTTCTTTTGGATAATCTAATTCTAAAATTTTCCTCCCTTTCAGATCAGTTTTACAAACCATGTGTTTATCAGTATCAGTAATATATAAAAACTCTTCACCACCTTCATCTACAATAGTTAAACCATGAGCTGAAGAATATCCTATGCTCCAGGATCCTTCAATTTTTCCTGACTGGTTATAGATTAATACATTATTTTTAGGATGCGTAGTTGTCATAAAAATTCTATTTTTATTATCCATTACCATTTCATGACAATGATTTACAGGAAAATCATTAGCATTTTGAACTCCCCATTTTTTATCTACTTTGTATTTAAAATCTCCATGGCCAATGATTTCATTATTTTGCTTCAAATTTTTTCCAATAGAAAATGATTTAATCGGAATACCTGCTCCAATTCCTAACAGAGCAGATTTTTTTATAAAGTTTCTTCTAGAATTTAATTTTGTTTTTTTCATGATAAAATTTCTTTGACAACGTGACCGTGCACATCTGTTAATCTGTATCTTCTTCCTTGATGTTTAAAAGTCAATCTCTCATGATCAATACCAAGAAGGTGCATCACTGTCGCTTGAAAATCATGGATATGAACAGGTCTTTCTGCCAAATTATACCCAAACTCATCAGTTGCGCCAATGGTTATTCCTTTTTTAATTCCAGCACCAGCCATAAAGATGGTAAAACATTTAGGATGATGATCTCTACCATATCCAGGATCAGTAATTGATCCTTGGGTATAATTTGTTCTACCAAACTCTCCTCCCCAAATTATAAGAGTATCTTCTAGTAAACCTCTTTGTTTTAAGTCCTTGATAAGAGCAGCAGTTGGCTGATCCGTATCTTTGCATTGTATTTTAATATCGTTATTAAGATTTCCATGTTGATCCCAACCTTGATGATAAAGTTGAATAAATTTAACATCCTGTTCAACTAATTTTCTTGCTAAAAGGCAGTTAGCAGCAAATGTACCAGGGTTTTTACTCTCTTCACCATACATATCAAAAATGTAGTCTGGCTCATTAGATACATCCATTACTTCAGGAACAGATGTTTGCATTCTATAGGCCATTTCATATTGAGACATCCTTGACAAAATTTCAGGATCTCCGATATCGTCATAATTTACATTTTCAAGTTTTTTAAGGTAATTAATTTGTTCTTTCCTTATATCACTAGTTACTCCAGGGGGGTTTTCCAGATAAAGTACTGCATCTTTACCAGACCTAAATTGAACTCCTTGATATTTAGAAGGTAAAAAACCGTTACCCCAAGATCTTGCATAAAGAGGTTGTCCTTGTTTATCTTTCGTTACTAAAACAACAAATTCAGGAAGATTTTTATTATCTGATCCTAAGCCATAGCTAACCCAAGATCCCATTGAAGGTCTGCCAGGTAAATTAGAGCCACTTTGAATAAAAGTTACTGCAGGATCGTGATTAATTTCTTCAGTATACATTGATTTTATAAAACATAATTCATCAACTATCTTCGAAGTATGAGGCATAAGATCACTCATCCATGCACCACTCTCTCCATGTTGTTTAAAATTAAATATTGATGAAACCAATGGGAAGCTTGCCTGACCTGCAGTCATACCTGTGAGTCTTTGACCACCTCTTATGCTCTCAGGAAGTTCTTGACCATTTAATTTTTTTAATAAAGGTTTATGGTCAAAAAGATCTAATTGAGATGGAGCGCCACTTTGGAAAAGATATATAATTCTTTTTGCCTTAGCAGGGAAATGGGGAAGTTTAGGACTTTGATTTAAACTATTTGAAACACTACCAAAAACAGGCGCTGGATTAATTAGAGAACCTAGAGTTAATGCACCCAGACCTAAAGAAGTTCTCGTCAAAAAGTCCCTTCGAGTATATTTTTTATTATGGTGGTGATCGTTACAATTCATATTGCTATAATTATCTTTTCATATAAACTTCATCATGATTTAAAAGGGTATTTGCTACCATTGCCATAGCTGCTGTCTTATATCTGTTTAAACTTCTATCTCTGGGTTTCTCTCCACTTCTAAATATTTCATATGCAAGATTAGGATTTTTTCTGAACTTATCAAGTTGTTGAAAGTAAAGCTCTTTAAGTAAATCTAACTCTTTCTTCTTTGGCTCTCTTGACGTGCAAATTCTAAACCCTAATGAAATAGATTCATCAACTGAATTTGGAGCCTCTTTTTGAATACGTTCAGCTAAAATTCTAGAAGCTTCAAAAAATTGAGGATCATTTAATAAGACCAGTGCTTGTAGGGGTGTATTAGTTATTTCTCTTTTAACAGTACAAACCTCTCTTGTTGGAGCATCAAAAGTTGCCATAGATGGAGGAGGAGATGTTCTTCTTATAAATGTATACATGCTTCTTCTATAGAGACTATCTCCAGAGGATTCTTTATAATTCATTAATTTTATTGAAAAATTTGATTTTTCTTTCCATAACCCTTGGGGCTGATATGGTTTAACACTTTCACCACCAACATGTTTAACTAACAAACCACTTGTTGCAAGTGCATTATCACGAATCATTTCTGCAGGGAGTCTATAGCTATTAGATCTAGAAAGGAAAATGTTATCAGGATCAATCTCAACAAATTTTTGATTTGGTACGGAGCTTTGCATATAAGTATGTGAATTAACCATCAATCTTAAAAGGGCTTTAATGTCCCAATTATTTTCAATTAGGTAATTAGAAAGAAAGTCAAGTAATTCTGGATGGGAAGGTAAAGACCCTTGAACACCAAAATCATCAGGAGTTTGAACTATGCCCCTTCCAAAGATCATTTGCCAATATCTATTAGCAGTCACTCTTGAAGTAAGTGGATTTTTTTTATCAAACAACCATTTAGAAAGACCTACTCTGTTTTTTGGTAAATCTGAAGACATTTCTGGTAGTTTTGACGGGACATCAGCATTAACTTCATAAGTAGGCATGGAGTATAAGCCTCTATCATAAGCAAAAGTTTTTCTTTTTTTATCCATATCTTCCATTATCATTAATTCAATTACATCAGAAACTTCATTAAGTTTTTTTTGCTTTAGACTTTGAATTTGATTTTTCAATTGTGTTATTTTATAATCACTATTTATTAGATGATTTTTTATCTGAGAATCATTTATATTCAATTTTTGTTTAACCTTATATTGATTATATATAAGACCAATTTCATAGTCAGTTAAGGCTTTATTATAAATAACTATGTCATCAACTAAGCCTTTAAATATTTTGTTATCACCACTAGATCCATCATTTGAAATCCCAATTTTAAGTTCTCTTTTCTCTAACTTTATTCCACTACTTGATACAGGTTTTATAGTTTTATATAAATTATTTACTAATACTTGATTTTTAATTTTTGAACCATTCACAAATAAATTTGCTCCATTCGCTTTTCCTAATCCATCATATGAAAAAGATAAATGAGTCCAATTATTTTTTAAAATAGAGTCTTTTGATTTAATATGAATTAAATTTCCAGGAAGAGCACTAATTAATCTAAAATTTATATAATTCTGATCATCTAAATAAAGATCCCATCCCCTCCAAAAATTATTTTTACCACCAGTAGTTCCCATTATTGTTTGTCCAAAACCTTTTTTTCTTTTTTCTGTATTAATCCACACAGAAGCTGAAAAAGGATCTGTCCATTCAAAATTAGGAACAGCTTCTAAAAGAATAGCATCAGTTCCAGTTCCTAGTTTAAATGCATTTCCATCAATACCTTTTTCTATTTTAGGCGCAACATTAGATAAGATTTGATAATCATTATCGATAACAAAATTTGAACTTCTATCAAAAGTCCCTTGTACAATTGTAAAAGACGCAAGCTTCTTTTTAAAAGGTTTAATATTTTCAAGTCTAGCTTTTTGAAGTATTGATCTTTTAATTGATCTAGAAACTTTTGGCTCAGAAAGTGAATTACTATAGTTATAAAACTCTGCAAGTTCTTCTTTTGTGAGTTTTAGCTGGGTCTTTTTTAAAGCAATTTTTTCATCTAAATCTGATATCTTTTTTTCTTGAGAAACATTAGGCAAGAGCATTAAAGGTCCAAAATCACCATCATCACCTGTCATACCTAACTCTCTAATTTGATTAAAAAAACCAGATAGTTGATAATAATCTTTTTGTGAAATAGGATCAAATTTGTGATCATGACATTTTGCGCACATCATTGTAAGACCAAGAAAAGCCGTTCCAACTGTTTCAGTTCTATCAAAAACATAATTTAATCTCCATTCTTCATCAATTACACCTCCTTCGGCAGTCATAGGAGAATTCCTGCTGAACGCAGTAGCAATTTTTTCTTCTCTTGTTGCATTTTCTCTTAAATCTCCTGATAATTGAACAGAAACAAATTCATTATAAGGCATATTTTCTTTAAATGCATTTATAACCCAATCTCTCCACGGCCACATTATTCTTAAACCATCTGCATGTAATCCGTGAGAATCAGCATATCTTGAAAGATCAAGCCAATCCATTGTTAAGCGTTCTGCATTTTCATCACTACTCAATAGCTTATCCACAATTTTAGAATAGGCATCTGGATCATTATCAGCTATGAAAGAATCAATTTCTTCAATACTTGGTGGTAACCCGGTAAGATCAAAATAGACTCTTCGAAGTAATTTTTCTTTTTTAGCAACATCAGAGAATTCAAGATTTTTTTCTGTTAATCTATTGAAAATGAAATGATCGATTTCATTCTTTATTTTTTTATTTACTTTTTTTGACTGAGGAATATTGACTTTTACAACTGGCAAGAATGACCAATGTTCTTTCCATTCAGCTCCTTGTTCAATCCATTTTAATATTATGGCTTTTTCTTTTGAGCTTAGTGTAAGCTTAGAATCAGGAGTTGGCATCATAAATTCTGGATCGTCTGACAAAATCCTATATGCAACTGCACTACCATTAATACTACCAGGTGAAATAGCCGTTTGCCCACTAGATAATTTTGAAAAAGCTATTTTTTCATCATCTAATCTAAGACCAGCCATTCTTGTTTTTTCATCAGGGCCATGACAAGAAAAACATCTATCAGAAAGAATAGGTTTTACATGATAATTAAAATCAATTTTTTCTGGTAAAGAGGGATACTCATATGTAACTTCTTCAGGCACATTTAATGAACATGAAAAAAATAAAATTGCTAAAAAGAGAAAGGGTAAAACCCTCATAAACTATTGTAATAACTTATTAAAGTTAAAAAAAAAGTAAATTTTAAAAAAATTCTGACTTCTATATTAATTTTTAGAAAGGATATAAATATAATCATCGTTTGCTAAAATAAAGAAATTATCCTCTCCAATAGGTAGAATTTTTCTAGCGTTTATAGACATTGGCAGAGGAAGAAATCTTGAGGCGTTAAAATTTTCAGAACCCCAATCACTTAAAATTCCTCCAGGATTTGCAGAAGAGATTCCTAATTCTGTTACGTACTGATGAAAGTTTCCTACGTAAAATAGTTTAGCAATATCGTCTTTTAAAAAAAAGAAGTCCTCTATGGAACTAAATTGAGCCTCTTTGGGGAGGGGTTTGCCAATAAATTTTTCTCCATTATTAATAAATAAGGTTGATCTTAATTCATAGATACTTTTAGTTTCAAGGATTCTATCTTCAGATTTTCCTGTTAGACTCTTTATATCATTAACCTTAGAAAAATTGATGTATTTAGGAAATTTCTTTTTTAAATAAGGCAATTGTTTATCAAGTTTATCCTTTGAAGCAAAGGGGACGTATGTTCCAAAAAAATCATAAAAAATTATTGGATCTAATTGAAGGTTTTCATCAAAATCATCTAAGTATATTTTAACAGGCTTTTCCTTATTTGGTTTCCACTTAAAATTTGATCCGGAATTTCCTGCTAAAATATCAATTTTACCATCAGAATTAATGTCATCAACCAAAACGGTATTCCATAATCCATTAGTGTTTAAAAGACCAAGTTGATCTGTTGCATTAAGAAAATTGTTGCTTCCCTTATTTAACACAACTGTAATAGGCATCCAATCGCCAACCATTATAAGATCAAAATTTGAATCCCCATCAACATCAGCCCACTGACTATCAGTTACCATTCCAAACCTCTCTTTCATTATAATTTCAAAAGAATTTTTTTTAGTGTTTTTCAGTATGAAACTATATGGACTTAGCCCATAAGATCCTGGAATTGATCTACTTCCAATAAAAAGATCTTCATAACCATCATTGTTATAGTCATTTACTGAGACAGAGGATCCATTTGTTTGAGGTAGTGAAATTGGTAATCTTGAAAAAAATCCTTTTCCATTATTTAAGTATATTCTATCCATTAGATTTTCATCAAGCTCCTGCAGGTCACTTCCACCACTAACAACATATAAATCTAAATCACCATCATTATCAATATCAATTGTTGCAGCATCAATATCTTCATATTTACTATCTCTCTTAAAATCAGGGATTTCCAGGGGCGTAAAATTCAAATCTTTTAGACCAAGAAATATTTTTGAACTTTGATAACGGGCACCACCAATAAAAACATCTTCAATTCCATCATTATTAAAATCAGCCACAACTCCTGCAGGCCCCTCATATGATAGTCTTTCAGGAATTAAACGCTCTCTTTCATAATCATAAAAACCATTTTCTTTATGTTTAAACGGAAGAATTTTTAAAGAAAATTCTGAAGATTTTTCATCAAAATTTTTTGATGCCTTACCCTCATTTCTTTTATTAATAATTAGTTCTTGATTTACTGCAATATTTTTTTCAGTTTGAAAAAGACCATCTGGCCATCTAACAACAATTGAATCTATTTGGCCTGTTTCACCAAGTCCAAAATAAACTTTGTGAGAGGAGGAGGATTGAAAGCCACGGGTTACTATGTTTTCTCTTACCCACTGTTTTTCTTCAGAAAAGATCTTAATCTTTGATCCCCTTGTTATAGGATAGTTTTTGTCTCCTTTAAGAGTTATTGAAATATGACTGTTTTTATTTTCTGAAAGGTTTTCAAGAATAGTTGAGTTTGAGTTTAGATTATTAAGCACAATATCTAAATCACCATCGTTATCTAAATCAGCATAAGCAGCTCCGTTGGTGTATGAAGGTTTACCAACAAAAGATTTATCTATATTTTCAAATTCAAGATTCCCCAGATTTCTAAATAAAATATTTGGAATTTTAAGAGTTGGCATTTCATCAATAAGTTTTTTCTTTATTTCATCTTGCCTAGAATTATTATACTTAGTAAAATCAACATTGCTGAGATAATTAATGTAATCTAGATCGTTAGGTCTTTTCGCTATACCATTTGTGATGAAAATATCATTTAGTCCATCAGCATCAAAATCTTGTAATAAAACTCCCCAGCTCCAGTCAGTAGCATATGTTTTTGTTAGAAGAGCTATCTCTGAAAAAGATCCATCACCTCTGTTTAGGTGGAAGTGATTTCGAGCAAACTGAGGTTCAAAACCAAACTCTTTTTTTATTCTACTGACCTGATCTTCATCCTCTCCACCAGATTTCAAAAATATTTTCGGATCATAAGGCATCATATCTGTAGTGAAAATGTCTTGATGTCCATCTGAGTTTAAATCAGCCACATCTATACCCATGGTAAAATGGGTTGAATGGTAAATTGATTTTTTAATCGATTCGCTAAATGTTTTGTCTTTATTGTTTATATAGATGTAATCATTCTCGTGAAAGTCATTGCCAACATATATATCAAGCCATCCATCATCATTTATATCTGTGGCGGTAATAGCAAGACCATATCCCAAGGGACTATCATAAACATTAACTTTCCTTGTAACTTCAACAAATTCACCTTCAATTTCATTAAGCTTATTTTCATAAAATTTGTCTCCTGAAAGACTATCTGACTCAGCTCTTTTTTCAGATGTTCCATAACTTCTGACACTGTGAATGGCATGATTAAGCAAATAAACATCAAGATCACCATCGCGATCATAATCTAAAAATGTAGCCTGGGTAGAAAATCCTGAAAAATCAAGTCCAAATTCAGAAGACCTTTCTGTAAAGGTTAAATTTCCATTATTTATGTAAAGTAAATTATGAGATTTTTTTGGACTTATGGGACTTACCTTTGTTACATATATATCAAGAAATCCATCTAAATTTACGTCCTCAAAGTTAACCCCATTTGACCAGCTGTTTTCAATGCTTAGACCCGCTTCGACAGTTATATCCTTAAATTTTAAATTTCCCTGGTTTAAATAGAGACGATCAGGTAAAAGATTTGCAGAAAAATAAATGTCCTCTAATCCATCATTATTTATGTCTCCTACAGAAACACCTCCTCCATTATAATAATAGAGGTATTCAATGATATTTAATTTAGTTTTATATTCTAGTGAATTAGAAAAATCTATTCCTGTTTGATCAGAATTTAGAGAACGAAAGGGTATTGTTGATTCAAATATTTTATCCTTGGGGGAACATCCAAAAAAGAAAAAAACAGATAATGAAAAAAATATAATATTGTTATTTATCATTCAGGGTTAAAATTATATATAGTAAGACTGTCTTTGTTTCTTGTAACTAGCATCTGACTGTCATTTATCATCAATATATCTCGAATCTCTCCCTTTAAAAAGAAACCTTTGCCACTGGGATGAAAATTAAAACTCTTTCCATCAATGTTTTCAAGATAAATTCCATAAGAGGCGTCATAAATACCAACTTCAGGTTTAACATTGAATAAATTTCCTCCCATCACTATATCTTTATCACCATCATTATCAAAGTCAGATGTATTGATTGCATATACAGGACTAAATTGAACCTCTTGAGGTAAAGAAATTTTTTCAAATTCAAAATTTCCTTTGTTTATGAAGATTGAGGTCTCCAGATTAGTAGCATCAAAAATTAAAACTCCTTGCATTTCTTTTTCAGTGAAAATTTTTGAGATATCTGCATCTTTAAATGATTCATAATCAGGAAATTTTTTCTTTAAACTTTTTATTTGATCAATTAAATCATGTCTGAGAGCATATGGATAATATTTCCCATCTTTAGCTCTAAAAGATATAATTCCTTCGCCAAAACCATTTCTATCAAAATCATTAAAAAACAGTCTAATAGGATTTTTATTACTTGCTTTAAATCTTGAATTTAACCCATGATTTCCAACAATTAGATCTATGATCCCATCATTGTTTATGTCTTCAGAATGGATAGTATTCCACCATCCTTTTTCATTTTCCAGGGAATTAGATACAGGATTAAAAACACCATTTTTATTTTCAAATACTCTCAAGCCCATGTATTCTCCAATTACGATTAAATCCTTGTCCTTATCAGAATCAATATCAATAAAAGAAGCATCAGTGATCATTCCTAAATTAATTAAATCAGGAGCTCTAAAATTAGTTTCATTGGTAAAATTGCCCATGCCATCATTAATTAATATGAATCCTGACCCTGGCAACCCATATTGCCCAATTTTAATTCTTTCACCAACAAATAAGTCTAAATCTCCATCACCATCTATGTCAGCACTTGTAACTGCTCCGGTACTTATATTGTTTTCACTGTCAGGAAGTTTTTGATTTGAATCTGAAAAATTACCTTTCCCATCATTTATAAAAAGGCGATCAAAAAGTTGTTGGGAATAACTGGCAACTTCAACACCGCCGCTGGCAAGGTAAAGGTCTAAATCCTTATCATTGTCTACATCAAAAAGAAGAACTTCAGAATTTTCAGATTCTTTATATTTTTCAAAAAAGGAAATATCAAACTCTTTTTTAATAAAGCTATCATTGTTAGCTAAAAAAATTTGGGGATTATATCCTTTTGAGGCCGATATTACAAAATCAGATAAACCATCTCCGTTAATATCTCCTTTTGCAAGTTTTGGTCCTTCAGTACTGCACATATGATATGTAAGACGCTCTTTATCAAAATCCACAAACCTATTTTCCTTATGGACATATGCATTTTTCATTTCTATTTTTTCAAAAAGTAAAGTTTGATTTTTCTCATCATCATAAATATTTTCTTTATAAATAGCGTCAGATTCTTTTAATTTAATGGTTTGGTTAACTTTTACTTTTTTAATTACAGTTTTACCGCCATAAGGCCAAAGAATTTCTAGGTCTACTTCTTTTGAAGATCCAACTCCAAAATTAGGCCTCACATCAACCTATGATTGAAATCCTCTTACAGGCTGGATCTCTTGAATATATGTTTCATTTTCAGTATTAACATATATTTTTGTTCCTATTGCATTTTTGTTTTTGTTAATTCCTTCTAGTTCAAACTTTATATAGTTATTTTCTTGTTTATCCAGTTTGTTTTCAAAGACAAAAACAGGCATATTGACATTGCTTACCACCAAATCTAGATCTCCATCATTGTCAATGTCTCCATAAGCAGCACCATTAGAAAAACTAGAAATATTAAGACCAGAATTAGTGTATTTTTCAAATTTAGTTTTGCCAAGATTTTTATAAGAGTGGTTAGGAACTGCTTCGGAGGGAATTATTTCAATTAATCTTTTGTAATCAACCTGATTATTTGCAACAATTGATTTGACTACTTCTTTATTTGAAATGTATTGAAGATAGTCTTGATTTGTTAGGTCTCTGAATATTCCATTAGCAATAAATAGATCTTTAAGTCCATCATTATCCATATCAAAGAACAATGCACCCCAACTCCAGTCAGATGCTGCCACTCCTGAGAATCTTCCAATTTCACTAAATGTGTCATTATTATTGTTAAGATGCAGCACATTTCTTGTAAACTGGTGATGGTAGCCATTTTTTAAAACATACTGATACTTGTTCCAATCTTCAAATGTTGTAACTGTTTTAAGTCTTTTATAATCAGAGGGGAGCATCTCTGTTACAAATATATCATTGGTTCCATTATTATCAATATCAGCAAGATCAGCCCCCATTGAAGCACCACTAATGGATTTCATTTGGGAGGTAAGTTCTTCACTGAAGGTACCATCCTTTTGATTGATATAGAGATAATCCCTTTCAAAAAAATCGTTGCAAACAAAAATATCTTCCCAGCCATCATTGTTTACATCACCAACAGTAACTCCCAGACCAAAACCTATTATACTCCCATAAATGTTAGCCTTTTTACTAACATCAAAAAATTTTCCATCCCTATTCTCCATTAATTTATCACCTCCAAGAAGATCTCTATTAGGCCTTTCATTTCTTGTCAGTTTAAAAGAAGCTATGGACTGGTAGGAATTATTAAGCATATAAGCATCTAAATCTCCATCTTTGTCGTAATCAAAAAAACTTGCATGAGTTGAATATCCTCTATCATCTAAATTATATTGCTCTGCTGATTCTGTGAAAGATAAATCTCCATTATTTATAAATAATTCATTTTGTTTGTTGTCACCTTTTATGTCTCCTGAATTACAGACATATATATCCAAAAACCCATCAGAATTTATATCTACCATTGTCACTCCTGTTGACCATGCTTTTTCTCCTCCAACACCAGCAGATTCAGTAATATCTTTAAATTTAAAATTTCCAAGATTAAGAAATAATTTATTTTCTTTTTGATTAGAAGTGAGATATAAATCTATCATTCCATCATTATTAATATCGCCTAAAGAAACCCCTCCGCCATTATAAAAGTTCCTGTAGAGATAAACGTTAAAATTTTGATCAAACTCTAGATTATTAGAAAAAGTAATGCCGATCTCTTCATTGTTTTTTAACTCAAAAAGAGGATTAGAATTTTCACAGGAGAATAAAAAAACTAGAGTAATAAAGAAAAATTTATAAAGACTTTGCATTTAATTTTAATTAATTTTTTCAGATAGATCTTCAATTATTACGGCAACGTCTCTTCCATCTATTTTATACATTGTTATCTGTCTGTTTCCATCTATCTTAACGTATGCAAAATTATTCTTAGAGTCTAATTTTAAATCAATTTCAATAAAATTATTTCCAGGATACCATAATTGTAAAGTATCTTTTATTTCGTTAATTAAGTTGTCTGAATTATATTCTTCTCTCCATGCTATCCATGAATAGTAATTAAATCTAATATCCATGCCTTTCATAATCCTATCATCATCAAATATTCCCATAAATGACATCCTGATTTTTTTTCCATTTTCAATCGAATCTTTAGGATATAAAATATATTCTGGATAAAGACTTCTGGCTCCAGAAGTAATTAGTTTTTTCTTGTTTAAATCAGCACATATTTTATAAAAATCATCCTTTGTTTGACCTATTTTTAATCCTAAAACTAAGTCATTAAATGACTTACCTGATTTAAGTTCTTTTTTTAGGAGCTTGCTGTATTCTGATTCTACTTCACAAGCTAAAAAGGGAGTAAGAATTAAAAGACAAAAAATAATCTTATTTAATTTCATAAAATTTAACAGCTTTATTATTTATTCCAGTGATTAATATTTTTTCTTTTCCTAAAGAAATTAATTCAAATTTACGAATTTGCCCTTCAATATTAAGTGACTTTAAATTTGTAAAGATTAATTCATCTTGATCTTTTTTAACATCTATTATCCATCCTTTTGAACTATCATGTCTTCCAAATTGAGGTTTAACCAAATACTGATTACCGCCAAAAATTAATTTTGTAATATTCTTATCACTTGGTTGATAATTTATAATATCAAATACTGGTGAATAATTAATCTCTGATGGCAGAGAAATTTTATTGAATTTGCCATTATTATTTATATAAATAGCTGATTCGAGTGTTTTTATATCTAACACAGTAGATTTATTTAACAGATCTGGGCTAAAAATTTTATCTATTGAAGCATCAGAGTAATCCTTATAGTAAAAAAGTTGCTTTTTAAGACTAGGCATTTGATTGATCAAATCATCTTTATCTAAAATCGGGAAATAGGAATTTCCAATTTTCTCACAAAGTATTTGTTCGTAAAAACCATTTTTGTCAAAGTCATTTATATAGAGTTTCATATTTGGAGAAAAGAAATTATTTGTTCCAAGATTCCCAGCCAAAATATCCATATCTCCATCCTTATCAATATCTATTATATTTATTTTATTCCACATGCCATTTGAGTTAGAAAGACCAAATTCCTTTGTGTAATCTTTTAAAACTCCATTTTTATTTATAAATATTTTTATCGGCATCCATTCTCCTGCAACAATTAGGTCAGGAAATTTATCATTGTTAAGATTTGTCCAACTTGCTGATTTTATCAATCCTAATTCCTTTAGGGCTTTTTGTTCAACTTTAACAAATTTATTTCCTCCCTTATTTTCAAAAAGGTGTCCAGACACAGGAATTCCATAGAGATCAGGATTAAATCTTTCTCCAATAAATAAATCAAGTAAACCATCATTGTTATAATCATCAATTGCAACTGCCCCAGTTGAGATAGGGTTTTCAAATTCAAAAGAGTTTGTAGATAAAACAAATTTTCCCTTGCCATCATTAATGTAGAGACGATCATTTAAATTCTGATTGTACATGGAAAATGCCTTTCCTCCAGATCCGACATACAAATCTAAATCTCCATCATTATCACTATCAAAAAATTCAGCGATAACATCCTCTGTTGCTGATTTTTTTGAAAACGGGTCAATTATTTTTTCATATTGATTATCTATTGATACAAAAATTGCTGAGCTTTCTCCTTTGGCTCCTCCTATAAAAAAATCAATGACACCATCATTATTTATATCTCCGCTTGCCAAAGCAGGTCCTTCATTACTATACATCTGTGTTAAAAGACGCTCTTTATTAAAGTCTATGAATTTATTTTCATTGTGCTTGAAATTAAATAATTCGATTTCATTTAGTTTTAGGTTTAAATCTGAATAATTTGCTATGTCAAAATATTCATACTTACTTTCCTCTTGCTTTATTTTATGTGTTTTATTGGTTTCTAAATTTGTGTGATAAGAAACTTTGTTATTTGGCCAGTAAATAATTGCTGAATCAATTTCTTTTACATTACCAACCCCGAAATGCAATCTGTTGGGAATTGAGGATTGAAAACCTCTTGATGGAAAATTTTCAATCATGCTTTGTTTATTATTGGCATATTTTATAATAATTTTTGACCCGACAGCATTTTTATTTTTTTCTTTTCCAATTAACTCAAATGAGATGCTTTTATTTTCATCAATATTACTATTGTTTTTATATACTAAAGCAGGCATATTCACATTGTTTATCACAATGTCTAGATCTCCGTCATTATCTAGATCCCCATAGGACATTCCATTACTAAAAGTGGGTAGGTCAAAACCCCAAGGATCAGAAAAATCAGTAAAATTAAATTCCCCATTGTTTTTATAGGCAATGTTTTTTATCGCTTTGGATGGCATTATATCTATCAACTTTTTGATTACCTCTTCTTCTTTTTTTATCATATTCCTGATCCTTTCTGTATTAGCCATGTAAGCTAGATAATCACGATCTAACAAATCTTTATAAATCCCATTTGCAATGAAAACATCTCTTAGTCCATCATTGTCCATGTCAAAGATCATAGACGCCCAGCTCCAGTCAGTTGCAGAAACGCCGGAGTATCTCCCAATTTCTAAAAATCCACTTGGTCCGTAATTTCTTTGCAGAACATTTCTTGGAAATTGGTGATAATACCCTTTTGAGTTAGCAAGTGAATATTTGTCCCATGACTCATATATAGCCTTTGTTTTTTTTCTTTTTAAAGATTTTGGAAGCATTTCAGTTACAATTAGATCTGTTAAAAGATCGTTGTCTAAATCTGATGAATCTGCACCCATAGAACCTAAAGAAAGGGACTGAAAAAAATTCTCAGACTCTTCTGAAAATGTACCATCTTGATTATTGATATATAAATAATCTTTCTCAAAAAAATCATTGGATATAAAAAGATCTGTCCATCCATCATTATTATAATCACTAAGAGTTATTCCAAGACCAAATCCAATTTTACTTGAATAAATTCCAGCACTTTGTGTTACGTCAACAAATTTTCCATCTCTATTTTCTAATAATTTGTTTCCCTGACCTTCTGGATCTGCAATTTCTCTCTGATCTTTAATAAGGTCATATCCTCCAATGGATCTAATCGAATTATTTAGAATATAACAGTCTAAATCTCCATCTTTATCATAATCAAAAAAAGCTGCATGGACTGAGAGACCTAAAATATCTAAATTATACTTTTTTGACTCTTCACTAAAAGTTAGATCACCATTATTAATAAATAGTTCATTGTGCCTATTTTCTCCTCCTGGAGCACCAGATTTGCAAATGTATAGATCTAGTAAACCATCTCCATTAATGTCTGCAAAAGTTGCGCCTGTTGACCAAACATTTGGACATTCTAGCCCAGAAGCTTTTGTTATGTCTTCAAATTGAAAAGCACCTTTATTTAAAAACATTTTATTGTCAACAATATTCCCTGTAAGATAAATATCTATTAGGCCATCGTTATTTATATCTCCAAGAGCAACCCCTCCGCCATTGTAAAAATTTCTGTAGGTATAGGGATTGAATTCTTCAGTATACTCTAGTTTATTTTCAAATATTACCCCAGACGAATCACTCTCTAAGCTAAAAAGCTTTGAATTATTGCATGAATTAAATAAGAGAAATATTATGACAAGAGTTATATAAGTTTTTATCCTTTTCACTGGGATCAAAATTAAAGATAAAAGAATAAAAAAAGGCTTTCTATCTTAGAAAGCCTTTTTTAAATGATTTAAACAAAATCAGATTTAGTATCCAGGGTTTTGATTTAGACCGTCTTGAATTCTGTCAAATGGTATAGGGAAAATAGTCTTATTCCCATCCGAGGCAGGTTTTTCCCACCAAGAATCACCATATTTACCGAATCTAATTAAATCCGATCTTCTAACTGCTTCAGAGAACATTTCTTTACCTCTTTCAGCTAAAAATGTATCAGCATCCATTGCAGCTAAAGCACCCATTCCGACTCTTGCTCTAAGAGCATTAACGTCAGCAAGAGCTAAGCTCCAATCACCAGCAGCTCTAGCAAGAGCTTCGCCTCTGATTAGATGAACTTGACCTAGACGAATTAATGTAAAGTCATTATCCATGTCAGGTCGTCCAAACTGAGAGTAACTAAATTTACCAGGTCTTGCACCACATTCTCTACAACCATCTGGATAGATTTCATTAATGAAAGGAGTATAAGTAAGAATTGGATCTCCATCATCTGTTGCGTAATCCAACAGTGCATTTCCACCAAAGTCTAGTTGCTCTCCTTCAATAAAGCTCCATTGTTGTCTACTATCTCCATTAAATGAATTATAGAATGCTTCTAGCGTTGAATAACCATTCCATGGCTGAGAATCAAAATTCCAAGTCAACTGACTAGAGTAGTGAAGCGCCATCATAGCAAGGTTAAATCCACCAGCAGTTGCAGCGTCATATTTAACTGTCCAAATATGCTCTTGGTTTCCTTGATTGTTAGGAGCAAAAACATGAGGGAATCCCTCTAGTTCAGAAGGATCTGATGCTACATCTGGTCGTTTTCCAGGATTTACACCTTTACATCCAGCAGCACAAAGAGAATATCCACCATTGTCTATAATGTACTGAGCAGCATTTGCAGCTTCAGTATAGTGAGGGGTTCCATCTAAGGCACCAGGTGTGCTTTCTAGATAAACTTCAGCACCTAAATATAACTTAGAGATAATACCAAGTACGCCAAACTGATTTAGTCTGTATGCGTCTTTAGCAGTCCCAAGTGCTGTTGTAGTTAAATCAACACCATCACTAAGATCACTATCTCCAAGAGCAGCTAATAGTTCTGATTCAATAAAAGCAAAAGCTTCAGCCCTTGTTGATTGTGCAACAGAAGCACCAGGAGCAGTAGGTAACTGAATGTTTCCATAAAGATCCATTAATCTCCAAAAGAAGTAAGCTCTTAAAGCTCTAATCTGAGCAGTTCCATTAGCATCTAATGAACCGCCAGCTAATAACTCATTACATGCGTTTACAGCACCATAATGAGAATTCCAGTTATTGTTAACACTAGGGTTAGTAGATTTATACTGGTGTTTGTGGAAGTCAATAAGCCATCCACCATCATACCAGTCACCACCTTTAGTAGTAACAACCATTTCGTCAGAAGTTAACTCCTGTGCAGAATACCAATTAGTATGGCCTCCCGTACCGGTGCCTCTTAGTTGTGAAAAAGCTCCCTCAAGGGCATCAGCTCCAGCACCACCACCTGAGTCAGTTGCAATACCTGCAACGGAAATGTTAGTAGTTATTACTCCACGTAACTCTTCCTCAAGATCTGTACAAGAAAAAGTTACTGCGAATAAACCTAAAATAAATAATGTATTATATAAATTTTTCATATCGAGTATGTATTAAAAGTTTAGTTTAAGACCTAGAGCAAATGATTTAGAAGCAAAATAATCTTGCCTTCTATCAATACCAGGAGCAAGCAATGCAGCTCCACCAGAAGCTACGTTACCTTCTTCAGCGCCTCCAAGAGCATCAAAAAGCTCTGGTGCTGGATCTGTTCCAGTATATGAAGTCATAATGAAAGGACGTGTAGCACTAAATGATACTATCGCATCCTTAATTGCTTTGTCAGCACCGAAATCAATTCTTTTCGCTATTGTTAAATTATCAAGTAAAAAGAAATCTGCCTTTTCAACGTATAATGAACTGTACTGTGCAACTCCAAGACTAGGTTCTCTAAGAGATGTATTCATTTGGTTATATGAAGTTTGAGACGGAACATTTGGCTCATAAAATGCTCTAAAAGTATTTATAAGACTGTGTCCGAAAGCACCTCTAAAGAAAGCATTAATGCTCCAATCTCCAAAGGTAATCATATTACTCCATCCAAGTTCAAGGTCAGGATAAGCAGAGCCAACAACTCTACCATCATAGTCATCCTGTAAAACATTACCAGCGTCAGTGTTAAGTTCACCGTTACCTGTTACGTCTTCAAATATAGGACCTCCAGTTGCATTAACACCTGTAAAGATCGGCGCGTAGATTTGACCTAATGGCTCACCTACAACCACTCTAATCATTGTAACAGCATTTTGCCCAGGAGAACCTAAGTAACCATATTGAGCTCTGTCAATAGGAAATGCATCTAGAGTTACTTCATTACTTGAAAGAGCAACACCTGTGTTATACATCATGTTACCATTATTGATAACATCATATCCAACAGCTAACTCCCATCCTTTAGATGTTACCTCTCCAGCATTTTCCCATCTTCTGTCAACACCAAACTCAGCAACGTCAACTTGTCTGTCGATAATAAAGTCTGAGATGTTTCTACTATAAATATCTAAATCAACAGATAAGGGTCCTTTGTCAAATTCAATACCAAAGTTTGTTTCTGCTTTTTCTTCCCATTTTAAATCTGGGTTTGCAGCTCTCGCTAAAGAAGTTGCACCACCAGCAGAACCTCCACCAGCATAAACAAAGTTTCTAGCAGGAACCGATAGTCCATTAGGACCAGGGATATTTCCTGTTGTAGCATAACCTAATCTAACTTTTAACTTGTCAAAATTTAGACCTAACATTGAGTTCAAATCAGCACCAACTCCAAAAGCTGGGAAAGTACCCCACTTTTGATCAGCACCAAATTTAGATGAACCTTCTCTTCTTAAACTAGCATTGAAAAAGAGATTGCTAAACGACAGATTCACTCTACCAAACATTGCAATTAGCTTTTCATCAGGAGAAGCATAACTGTTTGCTTGAACGTAACCATCGTTAAGAAGGTCTTGAGAATTTTGTATTGCATCAGAATAATCTAGAGAGTTATCAGGGAAGTCCCCAAGCCCTACATACATTCCATTAGCATTTATTTGATTGTAAGAATATCCTCCAGTGATTACCATTTGAGTTTCTCCCCAAGTTTTGTCTAGAGTTCCGAAAACTTCATAAACCTTGGTAGAAAGATCATATGTTCCATGGGAGGCAAAACCTCTTCTTGTAGGACTAACAGCATTTCCTTCGAAAAGTAAAGTTGTTGGTCGATACAATTGATCTTTTGAAGTAGTTCTTTGCTCAGCAGCACGAACTGTTATATCAAAAGAATCAGTTAAGTCATAATTAAGATTAACATTATAGTTAAAATCTGTTGAATTTCTAGTATTTCTAGTTTGCTCAATTATTGCAACAGGATTGTAACTTCTAAATAATCCAAGAGATTCAAAGTATCCACCGAACTGAGCTGCGTTAAACGCGAACGGAGAATCTGCACCATAAATCGGCGCTGTAGGGTTATAGAATTGAGCAAATTCAAAAGCTCTTTCATCACCTCTATCAGCATCTCTTTTAGTATAGGAAATGTTAAAATCTATTTTAAGTTTATCTTTCATAGCAGTAGTACTAATAGCTGCACGAGAGTTTAACTGCTTGTAGCCAGTATTGTTAAGGATACCCTCAACTTCTTTGACGTTTGCAGATACTCTATAAACAGTATTTCCACTACCTCCAGAAGCAGCAAAATTATGAATCTGAGTGCTTCCATTTCTTGTGATTGCATCTATCCAATCAGTTTCATTTCCAATGTTTGTTCCGCCATTAGCTAAAAACTCTGAAGCAGATAAAACTGGAATTTCTTGAGATATTGAAGAAACTGCATAGTTTCCACTATAGCTAACTTGCATTTCTCCAGCAGTTCCTTTCTTAGTTTCAACTAAAAGAACACCACTTGATCCTCGAGCACCATATATCGCAGCACCAGAACCATCTTTTAAGACAGTAACTGATTCGATGTCTTGAGGGTCAACATTAGCAAGTGTTGCTCCCGGGACACCGTCGATAACAACTAATGGAGATGTATTTGCTCCAAGAGTTGATAGTCCTCGAATTCTTATTGTTGGATTCTCATTAGGGTTTCCACCTGGCTTATAAATTGAAAGCCCAGCGACTTTACCTTGAAGAAGTTGGACCGCATCAGTGATAGGCCCTTGATTAAATTCTTCTGAGTCAACTTTAACAACGGCAGAGGTAATTTCTCTCTCACGTTGTGATCCATAACCAGTAACCACAACTTCTTCTAAAGCTTGATCGATGGCTAGGGTTACATTTACCTGATCCTGTCCTGAGACAGCAACTTCTTGGGTACTAAACCCAACAAATGATATTACAAGAACATCACCTGTACTAGCTGAAATGGTAAAATTACCATCAAAATCAGTACTTGTACCAGTATTGGTACCTTTAACTAGAACCGTAGCTCCAGGTAAGGGTCCGTCATCACTTGAAACATTACCGCTAATTTGTTGAGCGGATAAAACTCCAGATAAAAACAGACACAAAAAAAGATTAATTGTATTTTTCATTTAAATCATTTTTTTTGGTTCATTTAAAAATTATATTTTGATTATAGACACCATGTCTACCTTCAAAAAAAACAACTCAATTTACAAGTATTATATTAATAGGAGTAGTATAGAATGATAATTTGTTAAAAAAATGTTACGAAAACGATTTCGGAAAAATAATTTAACTTTGATGTAATATTTTAATTTTTTGTCAAAAATAGTTTGTTATGAAAGTAATAAAACTTAAAGATATTGCAGAAAGATTTAATGTTTCTGTATCTACTGTTTCAAAAGCAATAGCTGGATATACAGATATCAAAAAGGAAACAAAGAAAAAGATTTTGGAGTATGTAAAAAAGGTTAATTTTCGACCTAATTCAATAGCATCTTCTTTAAAGACAAAAAAAACAAAAACTATTGGTATTGTGATACCCAATATGCATATTCTTTTTTTTGCAAAAATCCTCGATAGTATTGTCAATGCTGGAATGAGTGAAGGCTATAGAAGTGTTTTGATGTGTTCAAATGAATCATTTGAAAAGGAAGTGGAGTGTGTAGATGAATTAATTAATAATAATGTAGAGGCAGTCATTATTGCATTAAGTGATCGAACCACAGAATACGCTCATCTTCAGAGGGTTAAGGATTCAGCAATAATTTTAATTCAATTCGATAAAATTTCTAAAATGATTCAAAGCTCAACAGTTACGACAAACAATATTGAATCAGCATATGAATTGACAGAAAGATTAATAAAGTCAGGAAGAAGAAAAATCACCCATTTAAGGGGGGGATATATTTCTCAGGTTTCAATAGATAGATTCATTGGCTATCAAAAAGCATTAGAGAAAAATGAGATTGAATTTGATAAAAATTTAGTTATGATTAGTGAGGACGGATCTTTCGAGGGGGCTGTATCAAATCTTCAAGAAATTATTGATAAAGGAATAGATTTTGATGCTGTTCTTGCAATAGATGATAAAACTGCTATGGGGACCATAAAGTGTCTTTTAACTAATAAGATTAAAATACCTGAGCAAGTTGCTGTAGTTGGTTTTAGTAATGCTGCATATTCAAAATATTTAACCCCTTCACTTTCATCAATGGATCAATCAACAGATCTGTTTGGGACTGAGATTATGAGACTATTTCTTGAAGAGAAAAAAATGAAAAAATCTAGTTTAGATTACGATTTTTCTCATGTAAAAATTCCGACTCATTTTATCAAGCGAGAGTCTTTTTAAGCTTTTATTTTCATTTGTTCAATTTTGCTATGTAAATTTGAATTTTAAATAAATGGGATTAAAAAAAATTTCAGCTCTTATAGCTATTTGTTTTATTTGTTCATGTTCCTCAAACAAGAATTATGAAAATTTAATCAGTAACCCTGAAACATATAATGCGGTTGTAAAAAATTTAAGTGATGTTGTTGTTTATGATATTTTCTCTCCTCCAGTAGCTTCCAGAGTATATCTTTATCCAAATATAGCTGCATACCAGATTTTACAAAAAGAAATGCCCGAAAAATATTTTCCATTAGAAGGACAAATAAGCGGTCTTGAAGCTATCCCTAGTCCTGGCGATTATGAAGAAAATATTAATTATAAGTTAGCAGCGATTCATGCATTTATCGAGGTAGGCAAAAAATTAATTTTTTCCGAGGATAGAGTTTTAGATTTTCAGGAGAAATTATATGAAAAGTTTAAAAAAAATGGTCTCCCCAGAAAAGAGTTTAACGCTTCAGTAAGTTACGGTGATTTGGTTTCTGAACATATCATGGAATGGGCCTCTAAAGACATGTATAATCAGACAAGGACATATCCAAAATATACAATACTTCAAGGTGATAAGTTCTGGAAACCTACGCCTCCAGACTATATGGATGGAATTGAGCCTCATTGGAAAAATATAAGAACACTTGTTTTAGAATCTGCTGATCAATTTCCTGCTGAGCCACCCAAAGCTTTTGATATGAATCCTGGGAGTCCTTTTCATAAAGAATTGATGGAAGTTTATGATGTAACAAATAAACTTGATGATCAGAAGTTAGCTATTGCTAGTTTTTGGGACTGTAATCCATACGTTACTCATCACAGAGGGCATGCAATGTTTGCAACAAAAAAAATTACCCCAGGAGGTCATTGGATTGGAATTACTGCTATTGCTACAAGAGTTGCTAGCAGTACTTTTGATGAAACCATTAACGCTTATACAAATGTCTCAATCGCATTATTTGATTCCTTTATTAGTTGCTGGGATGAAAAATGGAAAACTATTGTTGTTCGTCCAGAGACACTTATTAATAAGTACATAGATGAAGAGTGGTTACCTGCTCTTCAAACACCCCCCTTTCCAGAATATACTAGTGGACATTCTGTAATATCTAGAGCAGCAGCCCTTGCCTTAACTGATATTTATGGTGATGATTTCAAGTTTAATGACACCTCTGAAGTTGAGTATGGATTATCAGCAAGAAAATTTAATTCTTTTATTCATGCTTCTGATGAGGCTGCCATATCTAGATTATACGGAGGAATTCATTATATGATGGCAATAGAACAAGGAGTTTCTCAAGGACAAAAAGTTGGAAATTATGTGGTTGAAAAAATTCAAACTCTAAAAGAAGTTAAGGGAAATAAAATAGCTTCCAAATAAATTAAATGGGCAAAAAACAACTTTCTTTTTGGCAAATTTTAACTATGAACTTTGGATTTTTCGGAGTTCAGTTCAGCTTTGGATTACAGCAAAGCAATATGAGTGCTATTTATAAATATCTTGGAGCAGAAGAATCTGAGCTACCTATTTTATGGCTTGCTGGGCCTGTAACTGGATTAATTGTACAACCAATAGTTGGCGCCATTAGTGACGGTACGTGGTCACCTAAATTTGGAAGAAGAAAGCCATTTTTCTTAGTAGGGGCAATTGTAGCAAGTTTAGCATTAGTTGCTATGCCATATTCTAGCAGTATTTGGATGGCTGCAAGTTTATTGTGGATACTTGACGCGGCAAATAATATTGCCTTAGAACCATATCGAGCTTTTGTTTCAGATAAGCTTCCTGAAAAGCAATATTCTTTCGGGTTTTTAATGCAAAGTTTTTTTACAGGACTCGGCACAACCCTTGCTAATTTTACTCCTGCAATTTTAGTCTCTTTTGGCATTATAGCGCTTGCTGATAAAATGGACAATGGCATACCTGTTTATACTTATTGGGCCTTTGGGATAGGAGCTATAGCTTCTATACTGACAATTCTAATTACCGTTTTTACTACTTCTGAGTATCCTCCAACAAGTGATGAGCTAAAAAGAATTAAAGAGGAAAAAATGAGGGGTAATGTTATTTATAGAATATTTAAAGATATTGTTGTCGCTTTTAAAGAAATGCCAAAAACGATGAAACAATTAATACCAGTTATGTTTTTCCCATGGTATGCTATGTTTTGTTATTGGCAGTACTTAACCTCTGCTTTATCATTATCCCTTTATGATACAGTTGATCAAAACACATTATTTTTTAATAAAGCACAAATGTTAACAGGAAATTTAAATGGTACATATAATATAATTTGCTTTATGATTGCATTTGCTCTAATTCCAATTGCAAGGAAAATAGGAGCTAAAAATCTGCATTTTTTCAGTTTATCCATTGGGGGATTGGGACTTTTAATGATGCCTTTTTTAAATGACACAACAATAATTTTTAGCTTACCAAATCCGTTTGGACTTGGTAGTATAGATGTTACTCAGATTTATTTATTTTCTTTTTTACTTGGTATTACTTGGGCAAGTATGATGGCAATGCCTTATCAGATGTTGGCAAGCTCAATCCCAGGAAATAAAATGGGAATTTACATGGGAATATTTAATATGTTTATCGTTATTCCCATGGTAATTCAAATTTTCTCAATGCAATATTTGTTATATGATTTATTGGGTGAAAATCCTATTAACGTTATCAGATTAGCAGGTGTTTTTCTTATT
>JAQWON010000050.1 GCA_029245825.1 Flavobacteriaceae bacterium | reverse complement strand
GGACAATTAGGTCCAACTAATACGGCGTTCATTTTTTTAACATTATTATTAGCTTTAATCATATCAGCTACAGGAATACCTTCTGTAATTGCTACAATAACTTTAATGCCAGCTTCAGCAGCTTCCATTATTGCATCACCTGCAAAGGCTGGAGGAACAAATATGATCGATGTGTTAGCTTTTGATTTAGCAACAGACTCTTTTACTGAGTTAAACACTGGTTTGTTTAAATGTTTTTGCCCTCCTTTTCCTGGAGTTACCCCTCCAACAATATTGGTTCCGTATTCTATCATTTGAGAGGCGTGAAAAGTTCCTTCACTTCCTGTGAAACCTTGAACAATTATTTTAGAGTCTTTATTTACAAGTATACTCATGCTTAAATTTGATTATGTAAAAATATCTAAAAATTAATTACTAATGTTTTAATTGACGTCTATTCTTTTATTCTTTCTAAGTAAATTCCTTTTAAGGTATCTATTTTAATTTTATCTCCTTCATTTATAAATAGCGGCACATTAATCTTTGAACCGGTCTCTAATGTTGCAGGCTTAGTAGAATTAGTTGCAGTATTGCCTTTAACACCAGGTTCGGTATGAATAACTTCTAATATTACATTCTGAGGAATATCAACAGTAAGAGGTGATCCATTTTCTGTATTAATGGAGATATTAACCAATTCTCCTTCTTTAAGAAATCCTGGTGATTCAATTAAATTCGAGTTGATGCTAAATTGATTGTAATCTTTTGTGTTCATAAAGTGAAAATCATCTTTTTCATTATATAAAAACTGAAACTTTGAGGTTTCTACCCTTACATCTTCAATTTTATGTCCTGCAGAAAATGTATTTTCGACGACTTTACCATTAGTTACACTTTTAAGCTTAGTTCTAACAAATGCTGGACCTTTACCTGGTTTAACATGGAGAAAATCGACAATTTTATATATATCATGATTGTATTTAATACATAATCCTTTTCTAATATCTGAAGTACTTGCCATTTTAATTTTTTTGGAAATATCCTTTCATTATTCCTCTTTTTGAATTTTTGACGAACTGAAGTATTTCATCTCTTTCAGGAGAAGCAACCATCTCAGCCTCAATAATTTCAGCTGCCTGAGTATTATTATATTTTTTTTGATATAATATCCGATATATGTTTTGGATTTCAGTAATCTTTTCAGATGTAAATCCCCTTCTCCTTAGTCCAACAGAATTTATTCCAACATATGATAGAGGTTCTCTTGCAGCCTTAACATATGGAGGAACATCTTTTCTTACTAAAGATCCCCCAGCAACAAATGAATAATCACCAATTGTACAAAATTGATGAACAGCAACTAATCCTGCTAAGATTACGTGATTCCCTGTTGTTATGTGTCCAGCTAATGTACTGCTATTAGAAAAAACGCAGTGATTTCCAATGAAACAATCGTGAGCAATGTGTGAATAAGCCATTATTAAGCAATTATCTCCAATGCGAGTTTTAAGTCTATCTGAAGTCCCTCTATTGATAGTTACGCATTCCCTTATTGTTGTATTATTTCCTATTTCAGCTGTAGTTTCCTCACCTTTAAACTTTAAATCTTGAGGAATCGCAGCAATAACTGAGCCAGGAAAAACATTGCAATTTTTTCCAATTCTTGCCCCTTCCATTATAGTTACATTAGAACCTATCCAAGTACCCTCTCCTATTTCAACATTATTGTCAATTGATGTGAACGGCTCAATAACTACATTATTTGCAATTTTTGCATTTGGATGTATGTAAGCTAAAGGCTGCCTCATTTTTTCTCTTCTTTTTTTATCATTTGCGCCATAAACTCACCTTCAGTAATAAGATTATCATTACAATAAATTTGACCTAGCATTTGACAAATTCCTCTTCTTATGGGAGCGATTAATTCAAGCTTAAAAATTAAAGTGTCACCAGGTACAACAATTCTTTTAAATTTCACTTTATCAATTTTCATAAAAAAAGTCAAATAATTTTGGGGGTCAGAGACTGTATTCAGAAGTAAAACACCTCCAGTTTGAGCCAAAGCTTCTATTTGAAGTACACCAGGCATAATAGGTGTTCCCGGGAAATGTCCCTGAAAAAAGGGCTCATTCATTGTTACATTTTTTAAACCAATTATATGGGTTTTAGAAAGCTCAAAAATTTTATCAACAAGAAGAAATGGCGGCCTGTGAGGTAATATTTTCATGATTTGATTGACATCCATCAGTGGTTTTAAATTAACATCAAATTTAAGTACATTTCTACGTTTTTCATTTTTTATAATTTGAGCAACTTTTTTTGAAAAATCTGTGTTTACCCTGTGTCCAGGCTTGTTCGCAATAACTTTCCCTCTTAATGGGGTTCCTATAAGCGCTAAGTCACCAATTACGTCAAGTAATTTATGTCGGGCAGCTTCATTTGAAAAATGCAAGCTTAAATTATCTAAAATTCCATTTGGTTTGACAGAAATTTTATCTTTCCCAAAAACTTCTTTTAACCTAACCATATTACTTTCAGATAAAGGTTTATCAACGTATACAATAGCATTATTTAAATCACCACCTTTAATGAGGCCGTTTTCTAATAAGGTTTCGAGCTCATGAAGAAAGCTAAAAGTTCTAGATGGCGCAATTTCAGATTTAAATTGAGAAATATTTTCCAATGTTGCATTTTGTGTACCAAGAATTTTAGTTTCAAAATCAACCATTGTAGTTACCTGGTAGTTTTCAGATGGTATTACTGTAATTTCACTTCCACTTTTCTTGCATTTATAAGAAATAAGTTCAGTTACAACATATTCATTTCTTTGCTCGTCTTGCTCTATAACTCCTGCTTTTGCAATTGCTTCAGTAAAAAATTTAGATGACCCGTCCATAATTGGTGATTCAGGGGCATCCATTAAAATCATACAATTATCTATCTGCATCCCAACTAAAGCAGCAAGAACATGCTCTGAAGTTTGTATTTTAACTCCATCTTTTTCTAAGGTTGTCCCCCTATCGGTAGTTTTAACATATTGAACATCAGCTGGAATTTCAAAATAAGGCTTTATGTCTGTTCTTAAGAAAACAAAACCAGTATTTACTGGAGCAGGTTTAAAAGTTAGTTTGACTTTCTTGCCAGTATGAAGACCAACTCCATTAAGAGAAACTTCTTTTTCTAAAGTTTTTTGAGGAACGGTTTTTGTTATCATTTTTTATTTTTCTTTTCAATGGAGTCAATTTTTTTTATGATTTCTGGAAGATTTTTAAAATGGACATAAGATTTATTATAAGAATTATATGAAAACGCAGGTGTCCCTTGAATAATAGAATTATTTTCAACATCACTAATTATACCTGACTGACCCTGGACTTTAACATTATCCCCTATTGTTATATGGCCAACTATTCCTACTTGACCGCCAATCACACAGTTTTTTCCAATTTTTGCAGAACCTGCAATTCCTGTTTGACCAGCTATCACAGTGTTTGATCCAATTTCAACATTATGAGCAATTTGTATTTGATTATCAAGCTTAACTCCGTCTCCGATAAGAGTATCACCCAAGGTAGCTTTATCAATCGTTGAATTAGCTCCAACATCAACATTTTCTCCCAATATGACTCTACCGGTATGGGGTATTTTTTTATAAGCGCCATTCTCTTGTGGAGCAAAACCAAAACCATCAGAACCAATCACTGCTCCACTATGTATAACACAGTTTTTTCCAATAACAGTATCTTCCATAATTTTAGCACCAGCAAAAATTATAGCACCCTCCCCTATATTTACATTTGGACCAATATATACATGAGGAAAGATTTTTACATTTTTTGAAATTTTAGAATCTTTTTCAATTAAAGTCATTGATCCAATATAACTGTTTGAATATATCTTTACAGATTCGTGAATCTCAGCAGAACTAGAAACTCCAGTTCTTTCAACAGTCACTTTTTTATAATAATCAAGCAAAGTAGAAAATGACTCATAGGGGTCATTGACTCTAATTAACGTAGATTCAAGATTGTCTTCAAGGACTAAGTTTTTATCAACAATAATTGCAGATGCCTTAGTCTTGTATATATACGGTGTATATTTTGGGTTTGATAGAAAAGTTAGCGAACCTTTCTTTGCATTTTCAATTTTTGCTAATTCAAAAATTTCAGCTTTTGGGTTACCCTCAATTTCACCATGAATTTTTACAGCAATTTGTTGAGCAGTAAATTTCATGATGCAAAAATATAAAATATAAGTTAGAAGTTAAATGTTTATTTTAGAGCAATTAAATTACTATTTTCTTTTGCTTTATGGGTTCTATAAGAATTCTTTGGGTTGATGACGAAGTTGAGCTATTAAAGCCTCATTTTCTTTTTTTAGAAGAAAGAGGCTATGACTTAACTCCTTGCAATAGCGGCCAGGATGCACTTGAATTAATAAAACGAGAAAGATTTCAGGTGATAATGTTAGATGAAAATATGCCAGGGCTATCTGGCATTGAAACTCTTAATGAAATTAAAATTTCACTTCCAAACATTCCTGTTTTAATGATAACTAAAAATGAAGAAGAAGAATTAATGGAGCAAGCAATTGGATCAAAAATTTCAGATTACTTAATTAAGCCAGTAAATCCTAATCAGATACTAAGTGCACTTAAAAAGCTTTTTCAGCATAAAGATCTAATTGCAGAGAGAACAATTAGAAATTACCAAAAAGAATTTTTAAATATCTCAACAAGATTACTTTCTATAAGAACCATAAAAGAATGGCAAGATTTTTACATGAATTTACTTTACTGGGAATTTGAATTGGAATCAATCAATAATAAAGGGATGATGGAAATTTTCAAAACTCAAAAAAAAGAAGCTAATCATCTTTTTGCAAGATTTATAAGCTCTAATTACAAAAATTGGATTTTAAGTGACTCAGATTCACCTTTACTTTCTAATAATTTACTAAGAAGGAAAGTTTTTCCAACTCTGAAGGAAAATGAGAGAACTCTTTTTTTGTTGATTGATAACTTAAGGTATGACCAGTGGATGGCAATATCTAGTTTAATTGAAGATCACTATCAAAAACAAGAGGAGGTTCTTTATTGCAGTATAATCCCTACTTCTACTCAGTATTCTAGAAACTCTATTTTTTCTGGATTGACACCATATCAAATGCAAAAAATGCATCCAGAGTTATGGGTAGATGAGGCTGATGAAGGAGGTAAGAATCTTCACGAAAAAGAATTCTTAGAAAAACAACTTAAAAGATTAAATATTCAAATTTCCGTTGATTATCATAAAATTCTAAATCTCAAAGACGCCCATAACTTACTTAAAGATTTTGGAAACAAAAAAAAATGCGATTTAATTACGGTTGTGTATAATTTTGTTGATATTCTTTCTCATGCTAAAACAGAGATGAATATAATAAAAGAACTTGCGCCTGATGATAAAGCTTTTAGATCAATAACTTTATCTTGGTTTAAAAACTCTCCTTTACTTGAGCTGATTGAAAAAGCTAGGGAAAAAAAATACAAACTAATAATAACTACTGATCATGGAACTATAAATGTATTGAATCCTCAAAAAGTAATAGGCGACAGAAAAACAAATGTCAATCTTAGATATAAAAAAGGAAAGAGTTTAACTTGTAATCAAAAAGAAGTTTTTCTTGTAAACGACCCAGTTAATTACGGACTGCCAGTTTCTAATGAAAAGTATATTTTTGCAAAAAACGATCAATACTTTATTTATCAGAATAATTTCAACCAATATGCCCTACACTATAAAAACACTTTTCAGCATGGAGGTATTTCGATGGAAGAAATGATTGTTCCATTAACTATATTAAATCCAAAATAGATTGATTATGAGGTTAGAGTTTGATCTTTCAGAAATTAGAGCCATGTCAAATAAAATAGTAAAGAAGATAACTCATAAAATTATATTGTTTGAAGGAGATCTTGGTGTTGGAAAGACTACATTTATTAAGGAGATTTGCAAGAGCTTGGGTGTCAATAGTTTTGTAAACAGTCCAACTTTTTCAATAGTTAACCAATACTCAAGCTTGCAATTTAATACGATTTATCATATTGATCTTTATAGAATAAATAATTTAAATGAAATTTTTGATTCGGGAATAGATGAATACTTTGATAATAAAAGCTATTGTCTAATTGAAAACCCTGGGAAAATTGATGAAATTATTTCATATTCCCACCATAGGATTAAAATTTTTAAAAAAACTAACAGCGATAAAAGAGTTATAGAGTTTTTAAATTAAAATCAGCATGAGCTTTCTTAAACGTTTGGTTTATTATTCTTTTGGTTTTTTTATTGGAGCTATTATATTATCATTTATTTTTTCTGGAAAGAAAACAACCTGTAATTATTCGCCAAATGATAGAGTAATTGCAGATATTTTGAAAAAAAAATTAGTGCATAATTTTAATATTGATGGGAATAATTTTATTGACTCAACCAGATTTATAGAATTTATTAAATCTGCAAAAGTTAATTTTAGTCAGAGCAACACTAAAGTTGATAGCTGTAAAATATATACTCTGTCAGGCTATGAAAATGGACTGAAAAAGAATCTTAAGCTTGAAAATTGTAAGAAAAAAGTAATAATACTTGAATTTAATAATATTAATTAACCCTTCTTCTTTCTATTTCTGCATTAATTAATTCTAATTCTCGTTTAGAGTTTGAGTCTACTGAGCTATTCTCTTCTGCCCGCCTAATTAAATATGGTAAAACTTCTTGAAAAGGGCCAAAAGGAATATACTTAACCGCACGGAATTTTCTTTTTGCCAAATTAAAAGTAATATGATCACCCATGCCAAATAGTTGAGCAAACCATATATTGGGATGATTTTTAGGAATTTTATTTTGTCTCATCCAATAAATTATACTATTAATGCTCCTTTCATTATGAGTGCCAATGAAAAGTAATATCTTTTTAAGATTCTTAAGTATAATTGAGATGGCTGCATCAAAATTTTTATCAGTTTCACTTTTGTTGACACATATTGGGGAAGTATAATTCATCTTTTGCGCACGCAAATTCTCAGCCTCTAAATAAGCTCCGCGAACAAGTTTAATTCCTAATTTAAAATTTTCCTTTTTGCATTTTCTAATCAGTTTTTCTAAATAACTCAACCTGTCTTTTCTGTACATTTGAAGAGTTGTAAACACCCAAGCCTCCTTTTGATTATACTTTTTCATAAGGTACTCCATCAAATAATCAATTATTTTTTGTGTCCAACTTTCTTCTGCGTCAACCATTACTTTTACTTTTGAATTAATCGCATGTGAAATTACTGTTTCAAATCTATTTTTTACTTTTTCCCACTCATCCTTTTCTTTGTCCAAGAGAATATCCCCATTACTTAATTTCATAAACAGCAAAGATCTGCCAAAGCAAGAAGGTTTGAACACGACAAAAGGCATATATTCATTTTTATTAGAGAAATCAATGGTTTTCATTTTTTTAGATAAAAACTTTTCAAAAGACTCTTCTTTTGACCCTCCCTCGACAGAATAATCTAAGACAGAAAATATATTATTGTCACCAAGTTTCCTTACTGTTCTTAAAGATTCTTTATGGTTCTCTCCAGCGCAGAAATGATTGAAAAGAGTGGTTTTGACTATTCTTTTAATCGGAAACCTAATTTTAATTGCAAATTTTATTAAGCTTGTCCCCAGTTTAGACAGACTAGGAGATGAAAGAATTTTATAAATAAATTTTGATTTTAAAAGATCTGAATTCTTTTTGATTGAAAAAGCAGTCTTTGTGTTTTCAAATATCACCTTTTAATTTATTTCTTCAAATATACCTCAATTAATTTCAGAATATATTATCCAATGACACTCATGTTGCCTTAATATATTATTTTTGAAAAATGATAGAAAATTCTAACACAATAGATGCAAATGGATATTTAGTTGAGTTCTCTGAAAAAGCTTTTAATTCTTTAAACGCCCTCATTAAAATCAAGGGATATTCTTCAATATTTATTTTAGTTGATTTGAATTCTAGAGACTTATGTCTTAAATATTTTCTTAATAAGTTTAAAGCTCCAAAAGAATTCAACATTATTGAAGTTGATCCTGGCGAGGAAAAAAAGAATCTTAGCACTTGTGATTTTGTCTGGAGACATTTGTCTAAAAATGGAGCAGACAGGAAATCTCTTCTAATTAATTTAGGCGGAGGCGTAATTACAGATCTAGGAGGTTTTGTTGCTGCAACCTATATGCGAGGTATTGATTTTGTTAATGTCCCTACTACCCTACTTTCAATGGTTGATGCCTCTATAGGTGGAAAATTAGGTATAGATATGGATAATTTAAAGAATCAAATAGGAACAATAGCTAACCCTGATCTTGTTTTGATAGATTCTCATTTTTTAAAATCACTTTCTGACAAGCAGTTTATTAGCGGTTATGCAGAAATGATAAAACATGGATTAATAAAGAATAAGAAATATTTTGAAAAATTAATAAGTTATAATTTTTTGACTGACCGAATATTGATTGAAAAGTATATATATCAATCTATAGTTATTAAAAATAATATAGTAAGAAAAGACCCTAAGGAACTTGGGGAAAGAAAACTTTTAAATTTCGGACATACCTTAGGCCATGCTATTGAATCATATTTTTTAAATCAAGCAAATGAAAAAAAAATACTGCATGGCGAAGCTGTTGCAGCCGGCATGATTCTAGAATCCTTTATTTCAACTAAAATTAATGGACTGTCATTAAAAGAGGCTAATTATATTTCAAATTCTATTAACAAAATATTTGATAAAATTAAATTTTCAAAACAAGAGATTACTGCAATAATTGACTTAGTTAAGTATGACAAAAAAAATATAAAAGGAATGAATAGGTTCACATTGCTTGCTGAAATTGGCAAAGCTAATATTGATAATACAGTTTCGTCAAAGATAATCCGATCAGCTTTTGACATGTATAAAGCACCTTAGGCGGAGTTTCTACTTGCATTAATATTCCCAAACAAAGAACGCGTAACAACCCTTTTAAAAACCTCAAGTTTCTTTTTATCGAAATTAGAGTTAGTTTGATTTTCTCTAATTTTTATGAGCGCATATTGCTGAATAGTGACAAGAGGCTGAACTATTTCTTCTCTTATTTGAATTGAGCTTCTTCCAGCCTTTTCATTTTCCATTAAATTAGAAAAGCCAGTTAGTTTCACAATCATTTTCTTTGAAAGCATATATTCTTTGTTTATTATCTTCCAAAAATCACCAAACTCTTTGTCAGTTTTCATATAAGAAGTTAGTTCAAAAAATGATTTTGTAAGACTCATCATACTGTTACTGATAAGCGTCCTGAAAAAAGAAGATCTTTTATACAGTCCAGTAACTGATTTAAAATCGTCATTTTTTTCAAATGATTTTAAAGCGCTTCCAACACCAAAAAAGCCAGGTACATTTTGTTTTGACTGACTCCAGCTGCCGACAAATGGTATAGCTCTCAAATCATCAAAATTTAATTTTTTTGTATTAGCTCTTTTAGAAGGTCTGCTTCCAATGTTTGCTTTTGAGTAAAAATAAAGGGTAGTCATTTTTTCTAAATATGGAATAAATTTTGGGTGAGATTTAAATTGATTATACTTTTCATAGCTTTTTTGAGCTAATGAATCAAGTGTCTCTATATCCTTTGCGCTCAAATTATTTTTATCGGTTTTAAAAATCTGATTCTCAACACCAGAACTTAAAAGTTGCTCTAAATTAAATTGACAAGATTCGTTTGTTCCAAAATTTGAACTAATTGTTTGTCCTTGAATAGTAAGTTGAATGTCATCAGCTTTTATCTTGTTGTCTAGAGAGGCATAGAATTCATGAGTATTTCCGCCACCTCTTGCTGGAGGCCCTCCTCTGCCATCAAAAAAGGCAATTTTTAAACCAAACTTGTCAGATAATTTAGTTAATGCTTTTTTAGCTCTGTATATACTCCAATTTGCCATGAAGTATCCTCCGTCTTTAGTGCCGTCAGAAAACCCAAGCATTACAATCTGCTTGTCCCCTCTTCGCCCAAGATGCTTTTTATATTCTGGGTTTTCATAGAGTAATTTCATGATTTTACCACAAGCTTCTAAATCATTAATTTTTTCAAATAATGGAATTATATCAATTGTTGGTTTTTCCCAATTACAAATTCTTATCAAAGCAAATAATTCTAGAATATTCTGGGTTGATTGGCAATTGCTTATTATGTATCTATTCGACCCTTTTTCCCCATTATTATTTTGAATTAACTTCA
>JAQWON010000048.1 GCA_029245825.1 Flavobacteriaceae bacterium | reverse complement strand
TCAGCTGCTTCTTCTTTTGCTTCAGCTGCTTCTTCTTTTGCTTCAGGTTTTTCTTCAGCTGCTTCTTCTTTTGCTTCAGGTTTTTCTTCAGCTGCTTCTTCTTTTGCTTCTAATTCCTTTAATTCTTTTTCCTTAGCAAGTTTAATTGCTTCAGCTCTTTTTTCTCTAGCAAGCTTTTCAGCTTCTAAAGCTTGATCTTTTTTGTCAGATAAACTTTTTTGAATTTTATTTACTTTGCTTTCAATCTTTTTTTCTTTTTCATCAATCCATTTGAAAAATTTCTTTTCAGCTTCTTCTTCGCTAAAAGCACCTTTTTTAACTCCTTTATTTAAATGATGTTTAAGCATCACCCCTCTATATGAAAGCAATGCTCGCGCTGTATTTGTTGGTTGGGCTCCTTTTTCAAGCCAAACAATTGCTCTATTTAAATCAATTTTAACATCAGCAGGATTAGTATTAGGATCATAGGTCCCTAACTTTTCAAGATATTTCCCATCTCTTTTTGCTCTTGAATCTGCGGCAACAAGCCAATAAAAAGGTTTGCCTTTTTTACCGTGTCTTTGTAGTCTTATTTTAACAGGCATATCACATTAATTTGTAAGAGTTCTCGACTCTTTAGTTATTAATTCATGGGGTGCAAATTTAGAACTTTATTTATAATAGCGGCAAAATCTTTTAATTTTTTAATTTTAAATCCATTTTGTTCTCTAGTATAAAAAGCATTAATTTGCGCCTTTGTTTTTGCAAAGTTATATGAAAGTCTCACAAAAAAAATCAAAAGAACCTTCCACCACTTATATAATCATTGATATTGAGAAAAAAGATTATGAACAAAAGGTTGAAAATGTTTTAAATGACTATCGAAAATCAATAAATATTCCTGGATTTAGAAAGGGATTTGTTCCAAAGTCCTTAATTAAGAAAAAATATGAAATCCCAACGATTGCTGAAGAAGTTAATAAATTAATTCAAGAGGAATTAAACTCATACATAAAAAAAGAAGGTTTAGAAATTTTAGGAGGACCAATTCTAAATGAAAAGGGAAAAGTGAATTGGGCAGATGATAAATTATCTTTTGAATTTGAACTAGGATTAGTTCCTGATTTTAAAGTTAATTTTATCACAAAAAAGAAGATTGATTTTTACAAAATTTCTGCAGATAAAAAAATTATAGATGATCAAATTTTAAATTACAGAAAACAATACGGGAAACTTATTTCTCAAATTACCATCAAAGAAGACTTTGAGATAAATGTATTTTTTAAATCAGATGAGTTAGGAATAGACTCTAGTGGTGTGATTAAACTTTCAGATATAAAGTCCAAAGAGGCTTATCGTAAGATATCTACTTTAAAAGTAACTGAAAAAACTTCTGTTAATATTAAAAATTTATTTAAAAAGGATTCAATGGCAGAAAATATTTTTAAACTTTCAACTGAAAAAAATAAAACTCTTTCTGGTAATGTTGAATTAGAAATAAAGGAAATTAATCAGAGGGATTTAGCTGAAATAAATCAAGAATTTTTTGATAAAATCTTTGGGAAAAATAATATTAAATCAATTTCTGAAATGAAAGAGAAAATGAGTCAAGAAATTGAAAAAGATTTAGAAAAACAATCAGAGCAAAAACTATTTAATGATGTTACGGAATTTTTGATAAAAGAGACTAAGTTTGACTTGCCCGAGAAATTTTTAAAAAAATGGATGAGTACAACTAGCAAAGAAAATCTTCATATAGATCAAATTGATGAAGAATATAATAAGTCAGAAAAAGGGATTCGTTATCAGCTAATTCAGGAAAAGATAATTAAAGATCAAAATTTTTCGATAACAAATGAAGAAATAAAAAATTATATCAAAGAAATGATTGCATTACAATCTAAGCAGTATGGTCAAGTTATTCCCCAGAATGAAGAACTTGAAAATATTGTTCAACGTTTGATGACAAATCAAGAAGAAATGTCTAAAATTTCAAATCAATTGATGACTAAAAAAACATTGGGTTTTTTCAAAGAAAAAGCTCCTTTAAAGGCTAAAAAAGTTACTTTTGATAAGTTCTTGAAGCAAACTTATGGTAAAGCCTAAGTATTTTTGATTAATTTTATTGAAAAGTTTTAAAAAACATAAAAAATGGATTTAGGAAAAGAATTTAAGGATTATGCAACAAAGCATCGTGGAGTCAATTCAATGTATTATGATAAAATTATAGGTAGTATGACTCCCTACATTATTGAAGAAAGACAATTAAATGTTGCTCAAATGGATGTTTTTTCAAGACTCATGATGGATCGAATTATGTTTTTAGGAACTGCAATAAATGATAATGTGGCTAACGTTATTCAAGCTCAATTACTTTTTCTGCAAAGTACAGATTCAACTAGCGACATAAACATGTATATTAATTCACCTGGAGGATCAGTATATGCTGGCCTTGGAATATATGATACAATGCAATTTATTTCTCCGAATGTAGCTACAATATGTACTGGTATAGCTGCATCTATGAGCGCCATTTTACTTTGTGCCGGAGAAAAAGGAAAACGTTCAGTTCTTACTCATTCTAGAGTAATGATTCATCAACCATTAGGAGGTGTTCATGGACAAGCTTCAGATATTGAAATTACCGCTAGAGAAATTGTAAAGTTAAAAGAGGAGTTATATCAGATTATTTCAAAACACTCTGGACAAGATTTCAAAAAGGTAAGTCAAGATGGTGACCGAGATTATTGGATGAAGGCAAATGAAGCTAAATCATATGGGATGGTTGATGAAGTACTTACATCAGAAAAAAAATAAAAATATATTATGTCTAAAGAAGAACTTATCTGTTCATTCTGCGCTCGCACTAAATCTCAAACACAATTATTAATTGCTGGACTAGATTCTCATATTTGCGATAAATGTATCTTACAGGCTTATGGAATAATTGAAGATGAAAATAAGAAAGAAGAAAATAAACGGAAGAAATTAGATTTTGAACTTTATCCCCCAAGGGATATCAAAGCTTTTTTAGATGATTATGTTATTGGCCAAAAGGAGGCGAAAAAAATACTTTCTGTAGCTGTATATAATCACTATAAGAGAATTTGTCAATATCATGAAAGTAATGATATTGAGATCCAAAAAAGTAATATCTTATTAGTAGGAGAGACAGGTACTGGAAAAACTCTTTTAGCTCAGACAATATCAAAATTTTTGAAGGTTCCACTGGCAATAGTTGATGCTACAGTTTTGACTGAGGCTGGCTACGTTGGGGAAGATGTTGAGACTATTTTAACTCGACTATTACAGGCTGCAGACTATGATCTTGAAAAAGCAGAACAGGGAATTGTTTTTATTGATGAGATGGATAAAATTGCAAGAAAAAGTGATAATCCATCTATAACAAGAGACGTTTCAGGAGAGGGTGTTCAACAGGCTCTTTTAAAATTGTTAGAAGGCACAACAGTTAATGTTCCTCCCAAGGGAGGAAGAAAGCATCCCGATCAGAAATTCATCAAAGTAGATACCTCTAAGATATTATTCATAGCTGGTGGTGCTTTTGACGGAATTGAAAAAATAATAAATAAAAGGTTAAATTTAAAAGCCATAGGGTATAAGACAAAATCAGAGGCTGAAACCATAGATAATACAAATATTTTAAAATATTTAACCCCTAAAGATATTAGATCTTATGGATTAATTCCTGAAATTATAGGAAGACTACCCGTATTAACTTTTATGAATCCATTGAATAAAAAAAGTTTGAAATCAATTTTAACTTTACCTAAAAATGCATTAATAAAGCAATATCAGGGGTTGTTTAAGATGGATAATGTTGAGTTAAGTTTCACTGAGGGAGCTCTTGATTTTATAGTTGACAAAGCTTTTGAATATAATTTAGGGGCTAGAGGTTTAAGATCACTATGTGAATCAGTTCTAAATGATGCAATGTTTGACCTGCCTAATTCAAAGATCAGTAAAATTAAAATTAACAAATTATATGTTGAAGAAAAATTGGCAAAGGTTAAACTTCGGCCTTTAAGGATAGTTTCTTAATTTTTAATTTTTTTAAGCTCATCTAATAATAATCTATCATTTGAAAGTCTAGGAATTTTGTGTTGTCCCCCTAGCTTATTTTTTGATTTTAACCATTTATAGAATAGACCCTTTTCAGCAATTTTTATTTCAGGCATTGAAATGGCAAAATCTTTATATCTTTTAGCTTCATAATCTGAGTTTTCATTTTTAAGAAATTGATCTAGCAGGTATGCAAACCTATCAATATCATTAGGAGGCCTATTAAATTCTATTATCCATTCATGTTTGCCTTTATTATTTTTTTTCATAAAAACAGGTCCAGCTGTATAATCTAATATTTCAACATTCATTTTTTTTGCTGCTTTGGTTATAGCAGCATCAGCATTTTCAACCATAAGCTCTTCCCCAAATGCGTTAATATAATTTTTAGTTCGACCAGTAATTTTAATTCTATAGGGATTTAGCGAGGTGAATTTAACTGTATCACCGATTTTATATCTCCAAAGACCTGCATTAGTAGTAATTACTATAGCATAATTTTTTTTGAGTTGAACTTGACTTAAAGGAATTATAGCATCTATTTCATTAGTTTTTTCATTCAATGGTACAGGTATAAATTCATAAAAAATTCCGTAATCTAGCATTAAAAGTAAATCCTCAGAATTGTTCATATCCTGAATGGCAAAAAAACCTTCGGAAGCATTATATATTTCATAATAATTAAGATTATTATGAAATAATTTTTTAAACTGGGATTTATAAGGTTGAAAACTTACTCCGCCATGAAAATAGACCTCAATTGATGGCCAAATATCATATATGGTTTCTTTTTTAGTTTCTTTTAAAACATTTTGTAGAAGTACAAGCATCCATGAAGGTATTCCTGCTAGACTAGTTACATTTTCGTTAATGGATTCTTCAATGATAGCTTTCATTTTGGATTCCCATTCAGACATCAAAGAAATTTTTTGACTAGGAGTACTACTTAATTCAGCCCAAAAAGGGAGGTTATCAATTATAATAGCAGATAAATCGCCAAAATAACTATTTGTATTTCTATATAATTCACGACTTCCTCCAAGTCTAAGACATTTACCAGTGAAAATCTGGGCATTTTCATTATTATTAAAGTATAGAGAAAGCATATCTTTACCAGCTTTGTAATGACAGCCTTCAAGAGCTTCAGCACTTACAGGAATAAACTTACTTTTTGCATTTGTAGTCCCGCTAGATTTAGCAAACCATTTTATTGGTTCAGGCCAGAAAACATTTTGTTCTCCATTACGACATCTTTCAACTTGGTCAAAAATATCTTCATAACTTACTATCGGTAATCTGTTTTTAAAGTCTTGATAATTTTTTATGGTATTAAAACCATACTTAATACCTATTTCAGTTTTAGATGAAATATTCAATAACTTATGAAGTAATTCTTCTTGTACCTCATTAGGGTATTTCATAAATAACTCTATTTGGTGAATTCGTTTTTTTAAGAACCATGAAGCTATAGAATTGAATAATGGTATTGGCATTAGAATCAGTATATTTATTTTTCAAAAATATAAAAGTTTATGAAGTATGTTTAATGGTGTGTTAAAAAAAATGATTACAGAGTTTAGTGATCCAATTAGATATTTTTTAGAATTAAATAATAATTTTATTGAAATGAATCAATGTATAGATCATCAAATTTCAATTAAATATGAAGGGCAAGAGTGTATTAATTGTAATAAAGAAAGACCAATTTTTAGAATGGGATATTGTAAAAACTGTTTTTTTGAAAGCCCATCAGCAGGTGATTGGATTATTCGTCCTGAGTTAAGTAATGCTCATAAAGGAATTGAAGACAGAGATCTAGAATATGAAAAGAAAATGCAAATCCAACCCCATATAGTTTATTTGGCATTAACAAGTCAATTAAAGATAGGGGTTACAAGAAAAAATGGATTATATACTAGATGGATAGATCAAGGGGCTCATCAGGCAATCAAATTATTAGAATTACCAAACAGGTATTTAGCAGGAGTTGCCGAAGTTCATTTTAAAAAAATATTTTCTGACAAGACTAATTGGAGGAAAATGCTTCAAAATAATTTTGAAAAAGTTGATTGGGCTTTAGAAAGGAAAAGAGCATTAAATTATTTGCCAGAAGATTCAAGTAAATATATTTCAGATGATATTGAAGTTTCATCTATGAATTTCCCAGTATTTAAAGTTCCAAAAAAAGTGCAAAGTTTAAACCTGTTAAAACAAAAAGCTTATCAAGGGAAATTAATCGGGTTAAAGGGACAATATCTAATTTTTGAAGATGAAACTGTATTTAATATTCGTTCAAACGAAGGAATTAAAATTCAGATTGATGTTTTTAAAAACTAATTTATTAGTAAAAAGTTTATTTTGAAGAATTTCCTAAAAGAGAATTTAAATTCTCAAGTTCATTTTGAGTAAGGTATCTCCACTTTCCAGGATTAGTGTCTAATTTAATATTCATTATTCTTATTCGCTTTAAGTTTGTGACTTTGTAGTCAAGATAATTACACATTCTCCTAATTTGTCTATTTAAACCTTGGGTTAATATAATTTTAAATTTATTTTTTTTAATTTTTTTCACAGAGCATTTTTTTGTCATAGTCCCAAGAATTGGTATTCCAGAACTCATTTTTTGAACAAAATCATTTGTTAAGTTTTTATTCACTGACACCTCATATTCTTTTTCATTATTATTTTTTGACCTAAGAATTTTATTTACAATATCTCCATCATTTGTTAGTAAAATTAGACCCTCAGTATTTTTATCTAATCTGCCAATTGGAAAAATTCTCTTATGATAATTTATGAATGATATAATGTTGTTTTTCTCTACAGATTTATCAGTTGTACAAACAATGCCTTTTGGCTTGTTTAAAGCCATATAAACCATTTTATTTTGAATTTTTTTAATTAAGGTTCCTTCAACAACAATTTGATCATCATCAACTACTTTAGTTCCTAGCTCAGCAATTATATTATTAACAGTAACCTTTCCTTCTTTAATAAGTCTATCAGCATTTCTTCTAGAGCAATGACCAACCTCAGACAGATACTTGTTTAATCTGATTTTCATTTTATATTCTTTTCATAAATATTAATAAAAGTCAATTTCTTCAGTTTTTTTAATTTTAAATTTCTTTTTGAGAATAAAAACAAAAAAATACAATAAGGGAGTATCTATAACAGCAATGAAAATTTTGAAAATTATTGAAGAAATAAATAGTCCATAAAAAATTTCCCATGGGATTATTTCAAAAAAACATAACAAACAAAGAACTGTAAAGCTGTCTATAATTTGGGAGCCAAAGGTGGAAATATTATTTCTCAGCCAAAGATAATTCCCTTTAGTTTTTTTCTTCCAAAAATGATATATCTGTATATCGATAAACTGAGAAAAAAGATATGCTAGCATTGATGAGAAAACCGCAAATGGAGTTTTTGAAAATACCTTGTAAAAAGTTTCACCATCAATTGGGGATTCTTTTAAAGCAGGTAGAGCATCTGACACTAAAATTATTAAAATTGAGAAAATAGATGCAAAAATTCCAGCTAAAACAACATTTGTAGCTTTTTCTTTTCCATAAATTTCTGATATTAGGTCAGTGATTAAAAATGTCACAGGATAGGGTAGTATTCCTACAGATAACTCAAAAAGTGTAACTCCAAAAATTTTAATATCAAGAGGATACCAGTAAAAAAATTTTTGAAAAATTAGATTTGAGACAACTAAGGATGATATAAATAATCCCGTAAGGAATAAATATATTCTAAAGGCAAGTCTTTTACTTTTTATGTCCACTATTTGATTTTAACTTTAAATGGCAGTAAAGTCTTTATATTTTCAAAAGATTTTGACCTTGAAGAAGGATCAGTTATATCTTTTATTTTTTTAAGGTCATTAAAAAATTGTATTGAGGGGAGAATTTCTGAAAAAATACTTTCAAAATCCTTTTTAACAATTGGATATTCTACAATATTAAAATTTTCAATTTTTGCAAGTTTTGAAGCTTCATAAATTGCATCTTGTAGCCCTCCGATTTCATCAATAAGACCTATTTTTTTTGCTTCTTTACCACTCCAAACATGACCTCTGGCATAATTTTCAACCTCGTCATATGAAATAGCTCTTCCCTCTGAAACTCTTAATTTAAAAAGCTTATAAACCTCATCTATAGTTCTTTCCATTGCATTTTTATAACCACTTTGAAGTGGCTCAAATAAGCTGTAACCCATTGAATTTTTGTGGGTGTTTACTTGCTCAGCATTAATACCAATATCTGAACTAATTCCTTCAAGGTTTGGGAGAGTCCCCCATACTCCAATTGAACCAGTAATAGTCATAGGATTTGCTAGTATTTTGTTTGCATTACATGCAATGTAATAACCGCCAGAGGCAGCAACATTTCCCATAGAAACAACAACTGGTTTATTGTTTTTCAATTTTTCAATTGAGTTCCAAAGAATATCACTAGTCAATGGATCTCCTCCTGGGGAATCAATTCTTAAGACAACGGCCTTAACATTTTCATTCTCCCTCAGTTCATCTATTGTTTCTCTAAAAAGTTCTTCTCCAATAATTGTCTCATTTCCCTCAACATAAAGAATTGTTCCTTGAGCATAAATAATTGCTATTCGGTCTTTGACTTTGAGATCATAATCTTTAATTTTAGAATTTAGTGTTTTGAAATCTACAAGGTTTAAATCATTTGAATCTAAAATTCCCAGAACATTTTTTATACTTTTTTTGTAATCATCTTCATGAACTATTTTATCAATAAATTTATTATTTAAGGCTTCTTTTGATGTGGTTACTAGTAAATTGTCTGCCTTAAAATTGAGATCATCTAAACTTAGATTTCTGCTCTCAGATATTTCTGAGGAAATAGTTTCCCAAATCGTAAAAAGTATTTTCTTAATTTGAGATCTATTTTCATCGCTCATTTTATCTTGTAGATATGGTTCAACAGCACTTTTATATTCTCCTTTTCTAATGACTTCATATTTAACTCCATATTTTTTTTGAAATTTATCGTAATACAATATTTCTGTAGAAAGTCCTTTAAACTCAATCATTCCTAGTGGATTCATAAATATACTGTCAGCAATTGAAGCCAGATAGTATCCCTTTTGAGAGAAATAATTATTGTAGGCATATATAAATTTACCTGAATCTTTAAAATCTTTTAATGCATTACGAATTTCTTGAGTTTGAGCCCAGCCTGCGTTTATAAAGTCTGAACTTAAGCTGATTCCTTTTATTTTATCATCTTTTTTTGCTTTAATTATTGCGCCTAAAATTTGATTTAATCCTACAGCTTTAGGGCTAATTTCTAAGGAAAGTTCTAAAACATTTGTTTTTGGTCCTCTATCCCTGATAGGGATATCTAAATTTAGCTCTAAGACACTATTTTCATCAATTTTACTCCTTTCAATATTTGAAATTGATGAACTAGAAGAAATTCCTAAAATCCCAAATAATATTAAAAAGAAAAGAAGTCCAATTCCTACAACACTACCCAAACATGAAGCTAGAAACCTTTTGAAGAAATCCATATTTTAAATTTTTGCAAATATAGGAGTTTGTAAAATTCTTTTCACGAAATTTAAACTCATGATTAAAAAAAAATTGATTTTTTTATCTATAGGCACTAATTTAGGAGATAGATTTGAAAATATAAAAAATGTTCTAAAATTTTTAGACTTAAAGATAGGTCAGATAAAAAGCAGATCATCTATTTATGAAAGTAAATCGTTAGGCTTTTATGGTCCAGATTTTTTTAATTTATGTGTTTCGCTTGAAACAAAACTCCCCCCAAAAAAATTACTTGACGAATTATTTAAAATAGAAATTTTAATGGGTAGAATTAGAACGGATAAAAGAAAACTTATTTCTAGAAAAATTGATATTGACATTCTTTTTTATGATAATAAAATAATATTAAGTGAAAAATTACAAATACCACATCCCAGATTACAAAACAGAAACTTTGTTTTATACCCAATGATGGAAATAGCTCCTAATTTGAAACATCCAGTTTTAAAAATAAAAATTAGTACTCTTTTTAAAAAATGCTCTGACACCAATATTCCATTGAAGTTAATTGTCAAAGCGTCTTAAATTTGTAGTAAAAGTCCCAGATAACTACTCCAACAGAAACAGAAATATTTAGAGAATGTTTTGTTCCTTCTTGAGGTATCTCGATTACATTTTTACACAAATTAACTATTCTTTGAGAAACTCCATTCACCTCATTTCCAAAGATAAATGCATATCTATTAGATTTTTTCGGAATAAAATTTTGAAGACTAGTTGATCCTTCTGCTTGTTCAATAGCATAAATTTCGTAACCTCTTTCTTTTAGTTTTTTAACAGGGATTGAGGTTTCTTTTGAATATTCCCAAGAAACAGATTCAGTTGCTCCAAGAGCAGTTTTTTGTATTTCTCTATGTGGGGGAGAAGCAGTAATTCCACACAGATAAATTTTCTCTATTAAAAAAGCATCAGAAGATCTAAATATTGAACCTATATTATTTAAACTTCTTACATTATCTAAAATTATAATTAGAGGGATTTTTTGAATTTTTTTATATTGATCTATAGATTTTCTGTTTAGTTCAAAATTTTCCAATTTTCGCATGCTCTAAAATAGTAAATTGTATACATCTAAAATGTATAAAAATCAGCACTTATTTATTAAATTTAAATAAGAATGATAAAATGGAATAAAAGTTCCTATTATCGGAATTGTAAACTAATAAACAGGAAACGTCTTAATTAATTTTATTTTTTCTTAATCTACCCAACTAATTTAACTGTATACTTTACAAAACACCATTGTAAATAATTTATAACACAAATAAATATTTATTTCATAAGTATTTGTATAATATTTACATTAGCAAAAAGGCAAAAAAAGTGAGTAAAGTAACTCCTTTAATGAAACAATATAATCAGATTAAATCTAAGTATCCTGATGCTCTATTGTTATTTAGAGTGGGTGATTTTTATGAAACTTTTGGTAAAGATGCCATAAAAGCGTCTAATATTTTAGGAATTGTTTTAACTAAAAGAGGAGCAGGGAGTACTAG
>JAQWON010000038.1 GCA_029245825.1 Flavobacteriaceae bacterium | reverse complement strand
ATAAAATCATTTTTAAGGATTATTCCTCCAATAGTTTCTTCATCCAGAATATTATATCTATTAAAGTGTTCTATAAGCAGCATGAGGTCTTTTTGAAACTTTTTCAAATACTTTTCTTCCCCAAAAGCTTTTATGGAATTTCCTCTAGCAACAATTTTTAACTTCGGAAAACAAGATCGAAGTTTATTAATATTACGATTTTGTTGACCGAAAAAATCTTGTGAATTTAACTCTTCAAGTTCAATTTTTAGTTCCGTCAAGGGCTAGTGAGTTAAAAATATTTAATTTTGCTTATAGTTGTCTTAATATTCAAATTTAATTAATTTTTATTATTAATCTTAACAATGTCAATTATAACTCTAACTACCGATTTTGGTAATAAAGATTTTTTTGTAGCCTCAGTGAAAGGAGCTATTCTCAGTGGGGTAAAAAATGCATTGATTATTGATATTTCTCATGAAATACAGCCCTATAATCATTCAGAGGCAGCATATGTTTTAAAAAATGCTTATAAAACCTTCCCAAAAGGAACAATTCATATTATAGGAGTTGAATCAGAATTAACTCCTGAAAATAGGCACATAGCAATGGTTTTTGAAGGGCATTACTTTATAGGATCTGACAATGGAATTTTTTCTATGATTAAAGATGATCTCAAAGCAGAAAAAATAGTAGAAATCAATATTCGCGAAAATGAATCTTCTTCTTTTTATGTACTTGACGCTTTTGTTAAAGTGGCATCTCACTTATCACGAATGGGTAAATTAGAAGTAATAGGTAAAACTATAAAGACAATTAAACAAATAACAAATATAAATCCAGTAGTAAACAATAAAGAAAATCAAATTTTAGGAAGCGTAATTTATATTGATAACTATGGGAATGTTGTGACAAATATTAATAAAAAATTTTTTAATGAAATTGGGAAATCTAGAGATTATAAAATTTTTGCAAGAACTGTTAAGTTTGAAAATATTTATGAGAGTTACACTGATGCGATTGATTTTTCAAGTCCTAAAGAAAAAAGAGAAGAAGACGGAAAGAAAATTGCAATATTTAATTCTGCGAATCATCTAGAACTAGGTATATACAAAAGTAATCCAAAAACCTATGGCAGTGCAGCAAGTTTATTTGGACTGGACTATAGAGATCCTATAACTGTTAAATTTGAATAAAAATGTGGATAATTGCTAAAAAAGAAATAAATGATTTTTTTTCAAGTTGGGTAGGCTACACAATAATAACTGTTTTTCTAACTACAACGACTCTATTTACATGGGTATTAGACAATCAGTTTAATTTGTTAAATGCTGGTTTTGCTGACTTAAATACCTTTTTTTCTCTATCACCAATAATATTGATCTTTCTGTTGCCAGCAATTTGCATAAAAAGCTTTAGCAATGAACTGAAAACAGGAACAATTGAAATTCTATTTTCAAAGCCAATAAAGAATATTGAATTAGTTCTTGGGAAATTTATTGGCTGTTTTATAATTTCTGTTTTTAATATAATTCCTACTGTAATATATTTTATTGGAATTTATTCATTAAAAGATGATACGGCATTAATTGATATTGGCAGTACAATTACATCATATGTTGGCTTACTTTTACTAAGCTGTAGTTTTATTTCAATTTCTATTTTCAGCTCGATTCTGTCAAACAATCAAATTGTTAGCTTTATCATATCAATTTTTATTTGTTTTTTTCTATTCTTTGTTAATGAATTTGTTGATTTTATTAATGATCCAAAAGTATATGATATGATTAATTATATTGGGATCAAAGAACATTATTTTAGTCTAAATCAAGGGATAATATCAATTAAAGATTTTTCATACTTTTTTGCTCTAAACTATCTATTTATATATTTAAGTGCTATTAATTTAAATAGAATGAAAAAATAATTTTACAATTCAGATGTTAAAAGTTTTAAAAATTTTTCTTGTAATAACTATAATTTTATTTGTTGGACAAATAATCCCTTATAGATTTGACTCTACATCTGACAAAAGATATAAAATATCAAAAGAAACAGAGATTCTTTTAAAAGAACTTAAAGAGCCCATTAAAATTGATATTCTTCTTCATGGTAGAATGCCTGCTGAATATCATCGGCTTAGAAGAGAAACAAAGGAATTACTTAAATCAATGAATCAAAAATCTGAAAAAATTATTTTTGAATTTATTAATCCTTTTAATGGCGAAGATGATTTGAATTCATTAATTAATGAGATGGAAAAATATGGTATTTCACCTGAGATTTCTATAGAGAATCAGGGTCAGAATATTGAAAGAACTATTTTCTTTCCTTGGGCTATTGTAAGTAACAATAAAAGGTCTGTTTTAGTTTCATTAACAAAAAGGAACTTAGGTGATAATAAAATTGAAAAAATAAATAGATCTATAAGAGAACTTGAAAAAGGGTTTTATGAAGCATTGTTTAAAATTAATCTCAAACAAAAAAGAAGAATTGCTGTATTAACCTCTCACGAAACATCTAGGGATATTCTACTAACTGATTTTGTAAAAAGTTTACAAAAATATTATCAAGTTGCCTCTTTTGATTTAAAAGCTTTAGAAAATGATCCTCAAAAAACTTTAGAAAATTTAAATCGATTTGAACTTCTTCTTGTTTCAAATCCCAAAAAAAAATTTAATTATAAAGAAAAATATATTATTGATCAATATACTATTGGAGGTGGGAAAAGTATTTGGTTATTAAATAATTTTAATTTAGATAAAGACAGTTTATTTAAGACCGGAGGAAAGTCTCTAGCGTTATTTAATGATCTTAATCTAGACGATATTTTTTTTAAATATGGAATCCGTTTAAATAGAACTATTATTGAGGATATGTATTGTGCTCCAATCGTTTTGGCTAAAGGTCAAAATAATGAATCAGAATATGTGCCAATACCATTCAGTTATTATCCTCTATCCAGGCCAATTCAAAATAATTTTATCGGCAAGGGTAATAGTGAAATTATCTTAAGATTTCCAATAAGTATAGACACACTAAGAAACAATTTAGATAAAGAAATTTTAATCAAAAGTTCAAAATTATCCAGAGTTAAAAAGATCCCTTTTTTAATATCGCTTGAAGAATCTATTTCAAGTTTTTCTCCATCAGATTTTAAAACTGAATCTAAATTCCTTGGAGTCTTAATCAAAGGGCTTTTTGAATCTGCATATAAAAATAAAATCAGACCAGGTAAAATAACAGAATCCAAACTAGAAAATGGTAAAAGCGCAATTATTGTTATCGGTGACGGAGAATTAGCCGAAAATCAAATAGAGCAAAATGCTCCTTTAGAGTTGGGTTATGACAAATGGACTAATAATTTCTATTCTAACAAGAGCTTTCTTAATGACTGTGTTCATTATTTAATGAAAAACGAATCGCTACTGAGAATTAAAAACAAAGAAACAAATATTGGCCTTTTAAATGAGTCTAAAGTTTCAATAAATGGGGTTTTTTGGAAAATTTTTATGCTTATTATAATACCCATTTTTGTTTATATCATTGGTTTTATAGGCATAATGAATAGAAAAATAAAATTTAGTAAATAACTTTTGATAAGTTAAGTTTATTATCTTTTTCTTTAAACCTATATTTGATTATTAATAACTTAACGAATGAAATTTATTGTTTCAAGTGAAAAACTGCTAAAAGAACTTCAAATTCTTGGAGGTATAATTAACAGTACAAATACTCTGCCTATTTTAGATAATTTTTTATTTCATTTGAACTCTAATCAATTGATTTTATCAGCTTCAGACTTAGAAACTTCCATGTCTTCAACCATAGATGTTGAATCAGAAGATAAGGGGATGATTGCCATACCGGCAAAATTGATTGTCGATACTTTAAAAACCTTTCCGGATCAACCTTTAACTTTTATTAAAAATGATCAAAATACCATTGAAATTAGTGCTAATAGTGGTAAATATAGTTTAGCCTATTTTGATGGGGAAGAATTTCCTAAGCCTATTCAAGTAAAAGATCCAGCAAAAACTAAAATATCAGGGGATTTACTTGGAAAAGCGATTGATTCAACTCTTTTTGCCTCTGGAAATGATGATTTAAGACCAATCATGAGTGGAGTTTTTTTTCAATTTTATGAAAGCGAAATTATTTTTGTTGCTACTGATGCACATAAATTGGTTAAATATAGAAGAACTATGGACTCGTCAAGTATTGAAAAAGCTGAATTCATTGTGCCAAAAAAACCTCTTCAATTATTAAGAGGGATTCTTCAAGATCTAGAAAAAGATGTAACAATTGAGTACAACGATAATAATGCTTTTTTCTTATTTAAAAATTATAGTCTTAATTGTCGTTTAATAGATGGTAAATACCCTAATTATGAGGCTGTGATTCCTAAGGAAAATCCTAATGTTTTAAAAATAAATCGATCAAGTTTATTAAATTCTATAAAAAGAGTGAGCATTTTTTCGAATAAAACCACACATCAAATTAAATTAAAGATGGCCGGCTCTGAATTACATATATCTGCTGAAGATATTGACTTCAGCAATAAGGCTGAAGAGAGATTAAATTGCGATTATAAGGGTGATGATATGGAAATAGGTTTCAATTCAAGATTTATTCTTGAAATGTTAAACAATATTGATTGTGATGAAATTACTCTTTCAATGTCTCTTCCCAATAAAGCTGGAATAATTTCCCCAATAGACAATAAAGACAAGGCTGAAGATATAACAATGCTTGTTATGCCTGTTATGCTTAACGAATAAATATCCAGGTAATGTTTTGCTAGAAATCTAATCTGCTTTGTAAAAGCCTTTATCTAATTTAGTTCTTATCTCAGAAAAAGCTTTTAATGTAATATCTATATCATCTCTTGTGTGCGATGCAGTTGGTATTAGCCTTAAAAGAATTAGACCCTTTGGAATTACTGGGTATACAACTATTGAGCAAAAAACAGCATAATTCTCTCGAAGATCCTTAACTAAAGTCATGGCTTCGGGTATACTTCCTTTTAAATAAACAGGAGTTACACAACTCATTGTATTTCCAATGTCAAAACCTTTATCTTTAAGACCATTTTGAAGAAAATTTACATTTTCCCAAAGTCTTTCTTTAAGTTCTGGACATTTTTTTAAAACTTCAAGACGTTTAATCAAACCAAATACCAATTGACTTTGAAGTGATTTAGCAAACATTTGAGAACGCATATTATACCTCAAGTAGTCTATTATCTCAGTATCACCAGCAATAAAAGCCCCAGTTGAAGCCATAGATTTTGCAAAAGTTGCAAAATAAACATCTATTTCATTTTGAATGTCTTGTTCGTCTCCAGTTCCTGAGCCATTTTTACCTAGGGTTCCAAATCCATGTGCGTCATCAACTAAAAATCTAAACCCATACTTCTTCTTTAAAGAAGCTATTTCTTTAAGCTTACCTTGCTCACCCCTCATGCCAAAAACTCCTTCTGAGATAACTAATATGCCTCCACCTGTTTGGGAAGAAACTTTTGTCGCACGGTTTAAATTTTTTTCTAAACTATCAATATCGTTATGTTTAAAGGTAAACCTTTTACCTAAATGTAATCTAACACCATCTACAATACATGCGTGAGAATCAACATCATAAACAATTACATCGTCTTTTGACACCAAACTATCGATAGTTGATAAAATTCCTTGATATCCAAAATTCAGTATATATGAAGAATCCTTGTTTACAAAATCAGCTAGTTTTGTTTCTAATTCTTCATGAAGCTTAGTATGTCCTGACATCATCCTTGCTCCCATTGGATATGCTGAACCATATTCTTTAGCCGCCTTTGCATCAATATCTCTAATTTCAGGATGATCAGCTAAACCTAAATAGTCATTAACACT
>JAQWON010000031.1 GCA_029245825.1 Flavobacteriaceae bacterium | reverse complement strand
GTATCATGAAAATATTGGTAAAGGAAACTGTCCTTTGGTAGATACATGGTGGCAAACAGAAACTGGTGGAATAATGATATCTCCATTGGCGTCAATAATCCCTAATAAGCCTGCTCATGCCTCACTTCCTTTACCTGGTATTCAACCTGTCATAGTTGATTCAGAAGGAAAAGAATTAAAGGGCAATAATGTCGAGGGAAATCTTTGCATTAAATTCCCATGGCCTTCTATTTTGAGAACTACCTATGGAGATCACAAAAGATGTAAAGAGACCTATTTTTCTACTTATCCTGGAATGTATTTTACTGGAGATGGTGTCAAAAGAGATCATGATGGATACTATAGGATTCTAGGAAGGGTTGATGACGTGATAAATGTATCTGGTCACAGGATGGGAACTGCTGAGGTTGAAAATGCAATTAATGAACATTCTCTAGTTATTGAGTCAGCCGTTGTGGGATATCCACATAATATAAAGGGACAAGGTATCTATGCTTTTGCTATTTGCAATAAGTCAAGTAAAACCAAAGAAGATATTGAAGCAGAAATAAAAGATTTGGTTAGAAAAATCATTGGCCCTATTGCAAAACCAGATTATGTTCAAATTGTTCCTGGACTTCCCAAAACAAGATCAGGTAAAATTATGCGTCGTATTTTAAGAAAGGTTGCTAGCAAAGACGTTTCAAATTTAGGAGATGTGTCTACTCTTTTGAACCCAGAAGTAGTTGATCAAATTATTAGTAGCGCAGGACTTAAAAGGAATTAAAAAAACTGGTTACGCTTTCAAGTTGGACTTTTCTCGATCCTTTTATTAGAATATTTTTATTTTCAAACCCCCTTTTTTCTATATAATTGTGGGCTTCGATTTTTTTCTTAAAAAAATGTATTTTTCCCCCAAGATTATTTAATTTTTTTGAAAATTTATAAAAAAGTTTTCCGACAAAGAATATCTCTTCAAATGAGGAGTTTTCTATAAGTCTAATTATTTCCATGTGGCCTTCCTCTTCATATCTTCCTAGCTCAAGCATGTCACCTAAAACAGCAATACTGTTTTTAGGATTATTTTTTAAAAATGAATTTATAGAAGCAATCATGCTTGATGGGTTTGCATTATAGGCATCCAATACTATCGTATTATTTTTTTTAATAATTACTTGAGACCTATTATTAGCAGGGATATACGATTCTATTCCCTTTTTAATTTTCTGATTTGAGACTCCTAAAAATTTAGATATTGCTACTGAAGCTCCAACATTTGAATAGTTATAATCTCCGAATAATTGACTTTCAATAATTAAATTTTCAATTTTTATGGATATTGGTTTACCCCTTTTATTTATTTGATCTATTTTATAGTCAGCTTTGCTTGTCTTACCATATGTAGAAATAGCGTTATACTTTAACCACTTTTCTTGAATAGAATCATCAACGTTAATAAAAATCCTACCTTTTTTACCCATAATATAATCATAGAGCTCACTTTTTCCTTTGATAACTCCTTCAAAGCTTCCAAAACCTTCAATGTGAGCATGTCCAAAATTAGTAATTAAACCAAAATCTGGTTCTGCAATTTCACAAAGACAAGTTATTTCACCCAAATGGTTTGCTCCTAATTCAATTATGGCATAATCAGATTCTTTATCAATGTTTAGGATCGATAAAGGGACGCCTATATGATTGTTTAAATTCCCTCTGGTGGCAAATATTTTATATTCTTTAGAGAGTATTTCGTTTAGCAATTCTTTTGTTGTCGTTTTGCCATTGCTTCCAGTAATTGCAATAATTTTTGTTTTGATAATACTTCTATGATAATTTGCAAGTCTTTGAAGAGTTTTAAGAGTGTCATCTACATATATAAATCTATCACTATCTTTCGATATACTTTTTCTATTAACTAAGGCATATTTAGCTCCTTTTTTGATTGCTTCTTTTGCGAAATTATTGCCGTCAAAATTGATTCCTTTTAATGCAATAAAAAATGAGTTTTCAACACATAACCTTGTATCTGTTACAATACCTTCTGTTTTTTGAAAAAGGCCATAGATGTCTTTAACATTCATATCAAGATTTAAGAAATAAAAAATAAATCTCTATTATTCTAAAGATTATTTTTGACGTTTGTGTCTTGCGGTTTTTTTGATTTTACCTTTTTCTCCAAGTCTTGACATTGCAAGTCTAAAACCAATATAATCTGTTGCTATGTATTGAGGTAAATATCTTCTTTGAGCAGGGTCTAGCCAATAAGCTCTATCTCTCCATGAGCCACCTTTGAATACCCTTACTTCATCATTAATCAGTGTAGTTCTCCTATTTGATTTGTCTATTTCAATTTCATCCCATACTATTTTCCCATCATCGCCAATAGGTACTTTAGGAGGTATTGGAGCATTATACATTACATTAGTTTCTGGTTCACCAGAACTTTCTACAGATTCTGTATTCTCATATAATCTTGTAGATTGAGGGTCTCCATCTCGGAAATTAATATTGTTACTTTTAGAAAAATTTTGTCTTAAAAATGTTTCTTCTTCAGTTATAGCAGTCTCTTCAAGAGATCCTGGTAGTTTTTTTAGCATTATTTTACCATCGGGGAGAGTATCAAAAATTAGTTGGTCTGGAGAAACAATAGAAGCTTTACCATCTTGGTCTATTGCATTTTTAAGAAAGATATTCCCTCTAAAGTAGTTAAAATCATTAAACTCGTCGTCAATTATAGGTCTATAAACATCTGCTACCCATTCAGCTACATTTCCAGCCATATCATAAACTCCAAAATCATTAGGAGGGTATGATCTTACTTCAATTGTTATGTCTCCACCATCATCTGACCATCCTGCAATTCCACCATAATCGCCTTTACCATACTTAAAATTTGCTAGTTGATCACCCTCATTTCTTCTTTTATCTGACCTAGTGACTCCTCCCGACCAGGGATATTTTTTCTTCCCTCTGTATGTGTTGTATTCTCTATCACCAACTAATCCTAACGCAGCATATTCCCATTCAGTTTCAGTTGGAAGTCTGTAAGATGGGAGTAATACACCTTTGTCTACACCGGCATAAACATTAACAGTTGCTGTATCTTTTTTCTTGGTCCCTTTTTTTCCTAAAATACTATCTGATGCCATTAAACCACCATAAGCAGATTCAGGTCTTTTTAAGTATGCTTTTGAATCAAATGAACTTTCTGAATTTACAACTCCTCCATCACCGTCTGAAAATCGGATATCTTTTTGAACGAATGACTCTCGTTCAAGTATAAATTCATTCACTCTATTTGTTCTCCACTCTGCAAACTGAACTGCTTGTAACCAATTAACACCAACAACAGGGTATTCAGCGTAAGCTGGATGTCTAAGGTAGTTAGTAGTAAGTTCTTCTAGATAACCTAGATTATTTCTCCATACAAGAGTGTCAGGGAGTGCTCCCTCATAAATTTGACGATATCTTGGTTCACCTAGAGGGAAAACTGTTTCAAGCCAGTCTAAATATTCCATGTACATCAAGTTGGTTACTTCAGTTTCATCAATATAAAATGACATTACATGCTGTTGAGAAGGGGAATTATTCCAGTCATGCATTACATCGTCTTGAACTTGACCTTTAGTATATGTCCCTCCTTCAATATAGACAAGACCTGGACCAGTTTCTTGATCATTAAAATCTAGATTATATTCAAAGCCACCTTTTTTGGAGTTTATTCCCCATCCGGTTGCTCTTGATATATTGTTCTTACCACAACCTAAAACAAAAAATAAAATTGAGGTAAATAATAATGTTTTTATAAAAAAATTAATCTTCATAATATTAATTTCCGTGCAATATACTAATATATAAGGATTTCAAAATAATTTTCATAAATCATTTGATTTGATTTACTAGGATATAACGAAATTATTCGCTGTTTATTATTTAGATAGTAAAATAATTTCAAGTCCCACAAACACTGTTTTTACACAACAAATTTAAGTTAAAAACGTTTAAAAATAGTTATGCATACTTTTAAAGAAGTATTTTTTCAGATTCCTTTAAATCAAATTAAAAATTTAGTGGTTTTTTTATGTCCACTTATTATTTTTTCTCAATCCACTGACAGAGTAATTACAACCGGTGTGCCATTTTTATTAATCACTCCTGACGCCAGGGCAGCTGGGATGGGTGAATTAGGGGTAGCATCTTCCGCAGATGCTTTTTCCCAACAGTGGAATCCTGCAAAATATGTTTTTACAGATTCAAATAGTGGCTTTGGAATTAGTTACACCCCCTATTTGAGTCAATTAGTTGATGACATTTTTCTTGGAAACTTGACTTATTATAGACAAATTAGTGAAAGAAGTTCATGGGCGGGAAGTTTGAAGTATTTTAGTCTTGGTGACATCCAATTTAATGAAATAGTTGGAGGGTCAATAGTTGATCAAGGTGTGCAAAGACCCAATGAATTGACTTTAGATATTTCATACGCTTTGAAATTAAGTGAAAAATTTTCGCTGTCCGTTGGTGGTAGATTTATTAGGTCTGATCTAAAAATTTCTATGGATGTGGATGCAACATCTGCAAATAGTTTAGGTGTTGATATAGCAGGATTTTATAAGAGTGATCTATTTGATTTTTATAACAATTCCTCTAGATTGAGAATTGGATTCAATATTTCAAATATTGGCCCAAGATTAAAATATGACGAAGGCGGTCAGATGAATTTTATTCCAACAAATCTAAGAATTGGCTCAGGGTTTGATATTGTTTTTGATGATAATAATTTATTAGGAATTCATCTTGAGGCTTCAAAATTACTTGTTCCATCTCCTGTTGCTAGTTATAATGATGAAAATGAATTTATAGGATATAAGCAACCAGACATTAATTTTTTGACTGGTATTTTCAGATCTTTTAATGACGCACCAGATGGAGTTAGTGAAGAATTAAAAGAGGTAACTTGGGCCTTAGGATTTGAATATTTATTCAATAATACAATAGCATTTCGAACAGGATACTTTAATGAGAGTGAGCAAAAAGGTTCAAGAAGATATATTACTTTAGGAACAGGATTTAGTTTAAATTTTACCAAAATTGATATTTCCTATCTTTTTTCAACTGCTAGGATTAGAAACCCCCTTGAAAACACTCTAAGATTTTCATTAACCTTTAATATAAATTCAAACAAAAATGAAAATATAATTGAGGACTAATACCTTAAGAATAGGGTGTATATAAATAATTTCATTTTAAAATTCCAGAAAATAGAAGAATTCAGTAATTTTGAGTAGTAATAAGATCTAAATTTTTATATTACTTTCAAATGGAGAAAATAACAAATAAAACTTACATAAAATGGTATGAAGACATGCTTTTTTGGCGAAAATTCGAAGATAAACTAGCTGCTTTATACATTAAACAAAAAATAAGAGGTTTTCTTCATTTGTACAATGGTCAAGAGGCAGTTCTAGCTGGTTCTTTGCAGGCAATGGAGTTGGGTAAAGATAGGATGATAACAGCCTACAGGAATCATGTGCAGCCAATTGGAATGGGGGAGGATCCTAAGAAAGTTATGGCTGAGCTTTTAGGTAAAGCCACAGGAACTTCATCAGGGCTTGGTGGTTCCATGCACATTTTTTCAAAAGAACATCGATTTTATGGGGGACATGGTATTGTAGGAGGTCAAATCCCATTAGGAGCAGGAATGGCATTTGGTGACAAGTATTTTAACAGAGATATAGTAACTCTTTGTTTCATGGGTGATGGTGCTGTTAGACAAGGTTCTCTTCATGAGACATTAAATTTAGCTACACTATGGAAACTCCCCGTTATTTTTATTGTAGAAAATAATGGTTATGCTATGGGGACATCTGTTTCTAGAACATCTACTAATGAAGAAATATGGAAACTAGGTTTAGGTTATGATATTCCTTGTGAGCCATTTGATGGAATGGACCCTGTTAAATCTGCAAAATCTATTCATAAAGCTATAAATCTTGCAAGAAGTGGAGGCGGACCATCTTTTTTAGAAGCTAAAACATATAGATATAGAGGGCATTCAATGTCAGATGCTCAGCATTATAGAACTAAAGAAGAAGTTGAAGAATACAAGAAAATAGATCCTATTTTTAAAGTAAAAGATGTTATTGTTAAAAAAAAGTATTTAACTAACAAAGAAATTGAATCTATCGATAAAAAAGTAAAAGATAGAATTGATGAATGTGAGAGATTTGCTGAAGACTCTCCCTATCCTGAAAAATCAGTTCTTTATGATTCAGTTTACGATCAAAAAGATTATCCTTTTATAAAACATAAATTGAGTTAAAGAATGGCTGAAATAATAAATATGCCTCGTCTTAGTGATACAATGGAGGAAGGTACTGTTACAAAATGGTTTAAAAAGGTTGGTGACCAAGTTAAAGAAGGGGATATTTTAGCTGAGATTGAAACAGATAAGGCCACTATGGAATTTGAATCTTTCCAAGAGGGAGAAATACTTCATATTGGAATTTCAGAGGGAGATTCAGCTCCTGTAGATAGTTTGTTAGCAATAATTGGTAAAAAAGGTGAAGATATTTCTATAATGATTAACCCAGAATTAAAAGACAAAATTGAAAAAAATGAATTGGATTCACAAAAAGATAATTTAGAGAAACCTGAAAATAATGATCAAACAGTTCTTCCTGATGATATTGAAATAGTGAAAATGCCACGTTTAAGTGATACGATGGAAGAAGGAACTGTTGCAAAATGGAATATAAAAGTCGGAGAAAAAATTAAAGAGGGAGATATATTAGCAGACATTGAAACGGACAAAGCTACTATGGAATTCGAGTCATTTTATTCTGGAACATTGTTGCATATTGGAATAAATGAGGGTGAATCTGCTAAAGTAGATGATGTTTTGGCAATAATTGGAGATGCTAAAATTGATCAGAAAGTAATAGATAAAATTATTATTTCATCTAAAAAATCAGATGAAAAAATAATTGATAAAAAAGAACAATCTAAAGAAGAGTTAATTTCTAATAGTGTTGAAACAATATTAGAGACTGACATCAAAGAAGAAAATAAAATAGAAAGATCTGAAAACGGCAGAATTCTTGTTTCTCCCCTAGCAAAAAGAATAGCTGCAGAGAAAGGAATAAATCTATCTCGCATCAAAGGCACAGGTGATTCTGGAAGGATAATAAAGCGAGATGTAAGTGAAATTGCTTTTTCTGAAAAATTCTCATCAGAAACTATTTTACCTAAGGGAGTTGAAAAGCATGATGAAATTCCAAACTCATCGATGAGAAAAGCAATTGCTAAAAGACTGTCATTATCAAAATTTACAGCTCCACATTATTATCTATCTGTAGAGTTTGATATGGATAATGCTATAGCTTTTAGAAATCAATTTAATTCAGTTCCAAATACTAAAATATCTTTCAATGATATAATTTTAAAGGCTTGTGCATTAGCTCTAAAAAAACATCCAAAAGTTAATAGTCAATGGAAAGATGAAAGTATTTTGCAATATACTCATATTCATTTAGGAGTTGCAGTTGCAGTTGATGATGGTTTAGTTGTTCCTGTTATAAAATTTGCTGATGAAATGGACATAAGACAAATAGGAAACATTGTAAAAGATTTTTCTTCAAGAGCAAAAGATAAAAAATTAAAACCCACGGAAATTGAAGGAAGCACCTTTACTGTTTCAAATCTTGGAATGTTTGATATATATGAATTTACATCAATAATAAATCAACCAAATTCTGCAATATTATCTATTGGAGCAATTATTTCTAAACCTGTAGTGAAAAATGGACAAATTATTGTCGGAAATGTTATGAAGTTAACTCTTGCATGTGATCATAGGTCAGTTGATGGGGTTACAGGATCACTATTTTTGCAAACACTCAGAAATTATATAGAGAATCCAATAACCTTATTGATTTCATAATTTTAATTTTTAATAAGTGTTTGTTAGTCAAATTTCAATTCTAAAACCCTACCTGCCAAAAAAATCTGTTCCATTAGTATTAAATTATCTAAGCAAATGGAATGTATTTATCAAAATTTCATCCAAGAGATATACTAAACACGGTGATTTTAGAATTTTATCAAATGAAATACGCCAAATATCGATAAACAAAACTCCAAATAAATACAGGTTTTTAATTACTTTAATTCATGAATTATCTCATTTGGCAGCGTATGAAAAATATGGATTAAATATAAAACCTCATGGTAATTATTGGAAAAAGACATTTAAAGGTTTGATTAAACCTTTTCTTATTAAAAGCATCTTTCCTGATCATCTTCTAATTCTCTTATTTGATCACTTTAAGAACCCTAAAGCAAGTTCAGACAGTGACTTTGATTTATCAATTGCTCTAAGTAAGTATGATGAAAATGATGGTAAAAGGCATATTTTTGAGCTTGAAAAGGGTTCTGCATTTGAAATATATAATGGTAAAAAGTTTATAGTATATGAGAAGAGGTTTAAGCGATACCTTTGTCAAGAAATATATTCAAAAAAAAGATATTTATTTAATGCTAGCGCAAAGGTAAAACCCATATTAATATACTAAACTATGGTTTGAGATATACTTTTCTTACTTTTTTAAAAAGCTCCGAGGAATAAACAAAATTTTCTACTCCTTTATTTTCTGTCTTAAACACTTCTTTATTTGTTCCTTCCCATCCTTTTTTACCATTTTCCAGGAAAATAATTTTTTCTCCTATTTCCATAACAGAATTCATGTCATGAGTGTTAATTAAAGTGGTTATTTTGTATTCTTTAGTAATTTCTTGAATTAAGTTATCAATAAGAATTGCAGTTTTTGGATCAAGACCAGAATTTGGCTCATCACAGAAAAGATATTTTGGATTCATTACAATGGCTCTAGCAATTGCAACTCTTTTTTTCATTCCTCCAGAAATTTCGGAAGGAAATTTTTTGTTTGAATTAATTAGATTTACACGTTTTATAACCTCATTTGATCTCATTTTTATTTCATCAGCACTTTTTTTGGTAAGCATTTTCATGGGGAACATAATATTTTCTTCAACTGTCATTGAATCAAAAAGAGCGCTACCCTGGAAAACCATACCTATTTCTTGCCGTAGTATACTTCTTTGTTTTGAGTTCATCTTATTTAAAGATTGATTTTCAAAAAAAATTTCTCCTTTACTAGCATCAAAAAGACCCAAAATACATTTTAGCAAAACAGTCTTTCCAGATCCACTTTGACCTATTATTAAGTTTGTTTTACCTCTTTCAAAATGAGTTGAGATATCTTCAAGAACTTTTGTTTCATTAAAATATTTAGATATGTTTTCAATTTTAATCATTAGGTTAGGAGCAATTGAGTAACTATGTAATTAGTTATTATTATTACCACACTTGTCCAAACAAATGAAGTTGTGCTAGCTTTTCCAACTTCAAGCGCTCCTCCTTTTAAAAAGTAGCCATGATATGATGGAACAGATGCTAATATAAAAGCGAAAAGAAAAGTTTTTATAAATGCATAGCTAACATGAAATGGGGTAAAATCAATTTGAATCCCCTCAATAAAATCTGTACTTGTGCAAAATCCGCCATAAATTGAGGCAACATATCCGCCAATTATTCCTAGAAACATTGATACTGTTATTACAAATGGATAGAAAAGTAGAGCTATAATTTTTGGAAAAATTAGGTAATTAAAAGTATTAATTCCCATAACTTCAAGAGCATCAATTTGTTCTGTGACTTTCATTGTGCCAAGACTAGAAGTTATAAAGGATCCTACTTTGCCTGCCATAATAACCGATATAAAAGTTGGAGCAAATTCTAAAATAACTGATTGTCTGGTTGTAAAACCAATTAAATTTTTAGGTAATAATGGATTTTCAAGATTTAACGCTGTTTGGATGGAAACAACACCGCCAACAAAAAAAGAAATGAAAGAAACTATTCCTAATGATCCAATTATTAGAACGTCTATTTCTCTTAATATTAGATTTTTTAATACATTCCATTTTGTAAACTTTCCAAAGACTTTTCGAAGCATTATAAAGTAACCGCCAATATGATAAAAGTAACCGCCAATATGATAAAGTATTTTCATCTTCTAATCAAATTTATGAAAAATAAAACCAGGAAAATAAATATTAGCTAATATGGACTGTAAATAATATTTTTAGATTTGGTAAGTAATAGCATTTATGTTCATTCCAGCACCAACACTTGCAAAAATAATAATATCTCCTTGATTCAAATCGTGTCCTTTGTAATTATTTTTTAGAACAAGATCAAACAGAGTTGGAACAGTTGCAACTGAACTATTACCATATTCATCAATATTCATTGGGAGAACATTCTCTGGCATTTGTTTTTTATATTGCCTGTAAAATCTTTTGATTATACTTTCATCCATTTTATTATTTGCTTGGTGAAGAAACACTTTTTTAAGTTCATCTATGTCCCTTTTTGATTTTTCAAAACAATTTTTCATTGCTTCTGGGACATGATTTAAGGCAAATTCATAAACTTTGCGACCAAACATTTTAATGAATTTTTCATTTTGATCATGACTTTGGTTATTAGAATTTCCATAATAAAGAAATCCTGTTTCATTATTTGAACTATATGTTGCGGAACTATATGATAATATTCCACCTTCTTCATTCGTCGATTCTAAAATAGTTGCTCCAGCGCCATCAGCGTAAATCATGGAATCACGATCGTAGACATCAACAACTCTTGATAACGTATCAGCTCCTATTATCAGACATTTTTTCGCCATTTTGGCTTTGATAAATGCATTTGCTTGAATCATACCTTCAACCCATCCAGGGCACCCACATAAAATATCGTAAGCTACGCAATTTGGATTTTGGATTTTTAATTTTGCTTTTACCCTAGATGCTAGACTTGGAAGCGTATCAGGTTGATTGCTATTTGATGAAATATCACCAAAATTGTGAGCGAGTATAATATAATCTAGAGTTTCAGGATCAATTTTGGCATCATTTATAGCAATTTCAGAAGCCTCAAAAGCTAGATCTGAAGTATTTTGATTAGGTAGCGCATATTTTCTTTGCCTGATACCAGTTATTGATTTAAATTTTTCAATTATGGTTTGGTTTTCAATTTCAAATTTTTTCCCATCGATGTCATAAAAATTATGATCGGAAAAAGAATCATTTTCTTGAGTGATTTTAGGGATAGATGAGCCGGTTCCTGTAATTTTAAGTCCCATAATTTGTTGCAATACTAGAATATTTTTTTTTAATCAAACAAAATTTTTAAAAAATAGAATGAAATTCAGATATTTATTTAATAAAAAAAAAACAGACATCAAAAGATTTAAAGTATTAATTATCAGCTTTTTACAAAAGAATTAATTGAAGTGCAGCTACAAATTAAATTACGATCTCCAAATGCTTCATCAATGCGCCTAACAGATGGCCAAAATTTATTTTCTCTTACAAATTCGAGAGGAAAAGCAGCTTTTTGACGCGTATATGGAAAATCCCATTTATCACTAGTAATCATTTTTTCAGTGTGAGGTGCGTTCTTTAGCATTGCATAATCTACAGGATTATCAGAATCAATTTCCATTCTTATTGAAATCATAGCTTCACAAAATTTATCGATCTCTTCTAAATTTTCACTTTCAGTAGGTTCAATCATCATAGTTCCAGGTACGGGAAAAGAAACAGTTGGAGAATGAAATCCGTAATCCATTAATCTTTTTGCGATATCAATTACCTCTATACCATTCTTTTTAAAAGGTCTGCAATCAATTATAAACTCATGAGCAACTTTTCCTTCTATCCCAGAATACAAAATTTCATATGCTCCTTCTAATCTCTTTTTGATGTAATTTGAGTTTAAGATCGCAATTTCACTACATTTTCTCAAACCTTCCCCCCCCAGTAATTTTATGTAACCATAAGAAATTAAACTAGCCAATGCTGACCCCCATGGAGCTGAAGATATTGCATCTATTGATTTTTTACCTCCGGTTTTTATAATGGGATTACCGGGTAAAAACGGTTCCAAATGTTCAGCAACACATATAGGACCGACTCCTGGTCCTCCTCCTCCATGTGGTATAGCAAATGTTTTATGTAAGTTTAAATGACATACATCAGCACCAATTTTTGAAGGACTTGTTAATCCAACTTGAGCATTCATATTAGCACCGTCCATGTATACTTGTCCTCTATAATCATGGATTAATTTGGTTACTTCTATAATATTTGGTTCAAAGACTCCATGGGTAGAAGGATATGTAATCATTAATGCAGCTATTCTTTCTTTATTTTCTTTCACTTTTTGTGAAAGATCATCGAAATCAATATTACCATGTTTATCTGTTTTTACGACAACAACAGTTAATCCAGCCATGACTGCTGATGCAGGATTTGTTCCATGAGCTGAAGATGGGATTAAACAAATATCTCTGTGGCCTTCTCCTTTATATTTATTAAAGGCACGAATTACCATCAAACCTGCAAATTCTCCTTGCGCTCCAGAATTTGGTTGAAGGGATGTTGCTTTAAACCCAGTAATTTCACTTAAACTTTTTTCTAAAAGACTAATTACCCTTTGATATCCCTTTGCTTGGTCTAACGGAACAAATGGATGAATATTATTCCATTTGGACCAACTTATAGGCAATAATTCAGCAGCAGCATTGAGTTTCATTGTACAGGAACCTAAAGGAATCATTGAATGATTTAATGATAAATCTTTTTTTTCTAAGGATTTTATGTATCTGGTCAGAGCTGACTCGCAATGATAGCTGTTAAAAATTTTATGGTCTAAATAAATTGTTTTTCTAATTTGATTGTGAGGTAATCTTGATTGTAATTTTTTACCTTTTTTAAGTTTTAAATTTGACGTTAAGCTTTTTTTGAAAATAGCAACAATTTTATCTATGTTTTTATCTGTTACAGTTTCATTTAATGCAATTGACACCGTTTCTTTATCAACATAGAAAAAGTTTACTTTTTCTTTTTCAGCTATTTTTTTTATTAGCCCTGAATTAGCTTTAATTTTTAAAGTATCAAAATAATATTTGTTTTCCTGAGTAAAACCATAATCTTTTAAAATATTTTCAAGCTCTACTGTTTTTGAGTGTATCCTTTCAGCAATTTTTTTCAATCCCTTTGGACCATGATATACTGCATACATTCCTGCCATTACAGCAAGCAAAACTTGAGCAGTACAAATATTTGAGGTAGCTCTGTCTCTTTTTATATGTTGCTCCCTAGTTTGAAGAGCCATTCTTAATGCAGGATTATCATCAATATCTTTTGTTTGACCTATAATTCGACCAGGTATATTTCTTTTATAATCATTTTTTGTTGCAAAGTAAGCTGCATGAGGACCGCCATATCCTAATGGAATTCCAAATCTCTGAGTTGTACCAATTACAACATCTACATTGTAATTTCCTGGAGCCTCAAGAATAGTTAGGCTAAGAAGGTCAGCAGCAACAACAACTTTCAAATTTTCTTTTTTTGCATTATTAGCGACAGTTTTAATATCAATTATATCCCCGTATTTTCCTGGGTATTGAATTAAAATACCGAAAAAATCATCAGAGAAATTTACATTATCAATTGAATCAATTATCAATTCAATACCTAGAGGATTTGCTCTTGTTTTGAGAACAGAAATTGTTTGAGGTAGAACCTGATCAGAGACAAAAAATTTTATTGAGTTATTTTTTTTTTGATCGGAATTTCTAAGATAAAAAAGCATACTCATTGCCTCGGCAGCGGCTGAACTTTCGTCGAGAAGAGAAGCATTTGCTATTTCCATGCCAGTTAAATCTGAAACCACACTCTGAAAATTAAATAATGCTTCTAATCTACCTTGAGCAATTTCTGCTTGATAAGGAGTGTATGAAGTATACCAACCAGGGTTTTCCATTATATTTCTTTTTATTACAGCTGGAGTAATCGTAGGATGATATCCCTGCCCAATGTATGCCTCAAAACATTTATTATTATCTGCATGTTCGAGCATTTCATTTAAAAAATCATTTTCAGATATATCCTCTTGTATTGATAAGGGATTTTCAAGTCTTATTCCTTTAGGTACTGTTTGGTCTATGAGTTCACCTATAGAATTTAATTCTAAGATTGACAGCATTTTATTAATTTCCTTCTTATTAGGACCAATGTGACGGTTGTAAAATCGACTTTCTCTCATAAATTAGTTTGATCAAAATTACAGTTTTACCTTAATTTAATTTATCTGTAATTAAACTAAATTTATTTTTTTTTTGAACAAAACATGTACTTGTTAACAGTTGTAAAGTTTTTAATTAAAAGTAACTTTCTGTCAAATTAAATTTATCATCGACAATATTAAATTTCGCTTTGGATCCAACCTCTATTTTGAATATAAGATTTCTGTTAGTTAATACTTTATGAGGTGTTACACAGCACATTTCTACAGATTGACTAACGGTCAACCCTGCTTTTTGAATTAAATTTTTAAATGATTTAGCCATAGAAATTGATGAGCCTGAAAGAATTCCATTATTTGTATAATAATTTTTATTTTTTTTATGTTTATATACGCCTTTATTGTCTTCAGTTACAGAATCAGTGATACAGAAAAGTTTATTTTTCTTTAATTTATATGCAAGTTTAATTAACTGAAAATCAACATGATATCCATCTGCTATTATGCTGCTAAATATAGAATTATTTGTTAAAATAGCTGTTGTAAGGTTAAGGTCTCTATGATGAATATTTGGCATTGCATTGAATAAGTGAGTAGCTAATCTTATTAGATTTTTGGAAAGAATATTCATCTTTTTGTAATTACAATTAGAATGTCCAATTGATATTACAATTCCATTATTTTTTAATTTTTTTATGTAAGATTCTTTTACTATTTCAGGAGCAAGGGTAATTAAGCTAACAGAACCTTCTGAAAATCCTATTATTGAATCGATTTGATTTTTATTTGGACTATGTAAAAATTCCTTCTTGTGAGCACCTTTTTTTTGAGGGTTTAACCAAGGACCCTCTATGTGAAGTCCAATGCAACCTGTATTAGGATTATTTTTTTTATATTTTTTTACAGCTTCTATGCATTTATAAATTACTTCATAACTGTTCGAGGCAATGGTAGGTTGAAAAAAAAATGTTCCGTTTAATTGATGATATTTTTCCATTATTTCTAAAGTTTTAATTTCTGGATATGATGAAAATAATCTGCCTGAGCTTCCATAAACTTGTAGATCTATAAATGTGGGAATTATCAAAGGAAAAGATTTTTTATAATCATATCCTTTATTAGCAATAGAAACTATTGTGTCATCTTTAATTCTAAGTACAACATTAGTTAATTTTTTTATTCCAGTGTGAACTTCTTTAGCGTGAATAATTTTTTCTTTAACTCTCATAGATTATATGTATTCTTAAAGTTAAGCTAATAGGATCAATATAACTTTTTTCCGTAGTTTTATTTTTAAAACTAAATTTGATAAAAAATAATACCTTATTGTGCATAAAAAAGAATTTTTCAAGTCCATATTGATTTTCATTTTAATCTTTATTTCTTGCACTCAAAATGACGAACTAGAACAAAATTCTAGTATTACTTCAAATTGTAGACTTCTTGGCGGAGATGATTTTTTTGGAAACCCTTTAAAAAAAACATATTACTGCACGATTTCCAATAGAGAATTTTACATCTACATACCATCTTCTTATATAGAGGATAACTATGAGGAATATCCCCTTTTGTTTAGTTTGCATGGTTATACAAGTTTAGCATTATGGAATTTATCTTACACAGGTTTTCAATCAATTGCAGATAAAGAAAAATTTATTATTGTTTATCCTCAAGGATTAATTCTAAATTCAACAGGTGAGACACATTGGAATGTTGGCGGATGGACTATCGGTAGTAAATCTAACGATATTGATTTTATAAGTGATTTAATTGATTGGACTAGCACAAAATATAAAATAGATTTGAGTAGAATTTATTCTGTAGGCATGTCAAATGGAGGTTTTATGAGCTATGATCTTGCATGTAATTTAGGTGATAGAATTGCTGCCATAGGTTCTGTAACAGGATCAATGACTCCTGAAACCATGGAATCATGTAAACCAAATCATCCAACACCTGTAATTCAAATTCATGGAAAACAAGACTCTACTGTTCCTTATTCTGGAAATTCAATTATGTTGCCAATTGATGAAGTTGTTAAATACTGGATAGATTATAACAATTGTGAAAAATCTCCCATCAATAATGAAATTTTGGATAATGATGGAGATAATTTTGGAGGATTAGTCAGCCGTTATGAAAATTGTTTAAATGATGTAAGTTTTGAATTGTATCTTCTTGATAAAATGGGCCATGAATGGCCAAGTTATGACTATGAAAATGAACCATCAGACATTCACTCTGCCTCAATTTTATGGAATTTTTTATCGAAGTATGATATCAATGGTTTAATAAAGTAGATTTACTTATTAAGATCTTTTATACTTAATTTAACCTTGTCTTCCAATAATTTTTTATACTGAGAAATTTTTTTTAAGATTTTATTGTCATTAGATGCAATTATTTGAGTAGCTAATATACCTGCATTCTTCGCTCCATTTAGCGCAACAGTCGCAACTGGAACTCCTCCAGGCATTTGAAGAATTGAGAGAACAGAATCCCAACCATCTATTGAATTTGATGATTTAATTGGAACTCCAATAACTGGGAGAGGAGTAATTGACGCAATCATTCCAGGTAAATGGGCTGCTCATCCAGCTCCTGCAATTACCACTTTAAGTCCTTTTTTATGTGCACTCTGTGCATAATCCATCATTTTTTTTGGAGTTCTATGCGCTGAAATAATATCTACTTCATGTTCAATTTTAAAATCTTTTAAAATATCAATTGCATCTTGCATTACTGAAAGATCTGATTTACTACCCATTATTATTCCATCTTGAATCATTATTTAGAAATTACTTTAATTGTCTTTTTTATTTTTTTAGCTATTTGTAGTGCCTTTTCAATTTGAGAATTTAAGACAGTAACATGACCCATTTTTCTATATGGACGAGTTTCTTTCTTGCCGTAAATATGAGGAATAACAGAATCAATTGCTAGTATTTGATCAATATTTTTATAATAAACAGGTCCAGTATGATTCTCATCTCCTATTAGATTAACCATTACTGCTGGGGTTTTCATTTTTGAATGACCTAAGGGCAAGTTTAATATTGCTCTAATATGCTGTTCAAATTGACATGTGTAACATGATTCAATGGTGAGATGGCCACTATTGTGAGGTCTTGGAGCAATTTCATTTACAATGATATCTCCATTAGTAGTTAAAAATAATTCAACAACTATTAATCCAACGTGATTCAAGCATTCAGAAACTTTATAACTTATATCCTTTGCTTTTTCATATAATTTTTTGTCAATTCTGGCTGGAGACAAAACATATTCAACTTGATTTATATCATTATTGAACTTCATTTCTAAAACAGGAAATGAATTAACTTGGCCATTTTCAGATCTTGAAACAATTACAGCTAGCTCTTTTTCAATTTTAATAAACTCCTCAACTAATGATTCTTGTTCGTTTAATAATTCAATATCTTTTTCAGAATAAATTGCTTTTACTCCATATCCATCATACCCTGATACAGCACTCTTCCATATAAAAGGAAAGGCTATTTTCTTATTGAGAAGATCTTTTTTAATTTGATCAATATTTTTATATGTGTTAAAATTAGAGGTAGGAATTTTATTTTTTTTGAAAAAATCTTTTTGAATACATTTGTTTTTAATTATTCTTATAACATTTGATTGAGGGAAAACCCTAACCCCTTCTTTCTCTAGTTTTTCTAGAGCTTCTACATTTACATTTTCGATTTCTATAGTTAAAGTCTCAACTTGTTTTCCAAATTTATATACAGTATCAAAATCGCTAAGGTCACCTTTGAAAAAAAAATTGCAAGCTAATTTTGCAGGACAGTCTTCACTTGGATCTAACACATATGTTTTAATATCCCATTTCCTAGTTACGTATAAGAGCATTTTACCTAGTTGTCCACCACCTAAAATGCCTAAAGATTTTGAATTTGAAAAAAAGTTCATCAAATAGTTTTAGCAAAAATAAGCATATCTTTTTTTCATTCATAAAAACCTTTACAATTTAGGTATCTTTGTAAAAAAAATATGACTAACATTGTTTTGTTTGGAAAACCCGGAGCGGGTAAGGGGACCCAAGCTGATTTTTTGAAGATCAAGTATAATTTATTCCATATTTCTACAGGAGATCTATTTCGATTCAATATTAGTAACAAAACATCTCTTGGAAATTTAGCAAAAGCTTATATAGATAATGGTGATTTAGTTCCAGATAAAGTCACAATTGAGATGCTAAAAGAATGTGTAGAAGCAAATTTTAAATCAGAGGGATTTATTTTTGACGGTTTTCCAAGAACCATTTCTCAAGCTAAAGTTCTTGATCAATTTCTTCAAAAAAAAAAAATTTCTATTTCAGCTATGATCTCTTTGGAAGTTGATGAAGAAATTTTAATTAAAAGACTAATTGATAGAGGTAAGATCAGTGGAAGAACAGATGACATGGATGAATCCAAAGTCAGGAATCGTTTCAGAGAATACAACATGAAGACATCTATTCTTCAAGATTATTACAAAAAACAAAATAAATTTCATAGAATAAGCGGAATTGGTTCCATTGAAAAAATCAATTCTCGTTTAACTAGATTAATCGACAGTTTTTTATAGAAATGACTGAAGGAAATTTTGTTGATTATATAAATCTAGAGGTTAAATCTGGAAATGGAGGTGAAGGATCTTCTCATTTTAGAAGAGAAAAGTTTGTTGCCAAAGGGGGTCCAGATGGAGGAGATGGAGGTAATGGAGGAAATATATTTATATGTGCAGACGAAAATCTTTGGACTCTTTATAATTTTAAATATAAAAAATATTTCATAGCTGGTGATGGTGACAAAGGAGGTAAATCAAGAAGTACAGGTGCTAATGGAAAAGATATTATTATTAATGTTCCTATTGGAACTATTGTAAAAGAGACCAAAACAGGACAAATTTTATTAGAGGTCTTAAAAGATCAAGAGAAGAAATTACTTTTAGAAGGAGGAAAAGGAGGTCAAGGTAATTGGAATTTTAAGTCTCCAACGAATCAAGCACCAAGATATTCTCAAAAAGGTCAAAAAGGAAATAAAGTTAAAGTTACTTTAGAACTTAAAATTTTAGCAGATGTTGGAATAGTAGGTTTTCCAAACTCTGGAAAATCTACTTTATTGGCTTCAATAACTAAATCAAAACCAAAAATTGCTGATTATCCATTTACCACTCTAAAGCCTAATTTAGGAATAGTTCCTTATCGTGAGTTTTCTTCATTTGTTATAGCAGATATTCCTGGAATAATTGAGGGAGCGTCAAAAGGAAAAGGATTAGGGCATCATTTTTTAAGGCATATTGAGAGGAATTCTGTTTTATTATTTTTAATACCAGTTGATAGTGCAAATTGTAAAAAAACCTTTCAAACACTTCGAAAAGAGATGAATCAATACAATCCAGAACTATTAGATAAAAGATACTTGATAGCATTTTCTAAGTCAGATCTTCTGGATAAAGAGTTATTTGATGAATTTCTTATTGAAACAAAAAAAAATTTTAAAAAAACCCCTTTTTGTATAATTTCTAGTATAAATAATTCGGGATTAGAAGAATTGAAAGATATAATTTGGGATATTTTGAATTAATTTTTAAGTAATTAAAATGATCAACAACACTATTATAACTGATCTTTTTTTTGATTTAGATCATACTTTATGGGATTTTGAAAGAAATTCTAAGTTAACTTTTCAAAAAATATTTTCTGAATTAAAAATTAATATTCCATTAGAACATTTTATAAGAAATTATAGACCGATAAATTTATCCATGTGGAAAAAATATCGAAAAGACCTTATTTCACAAGAGGAGTTGAGATATGTCAGATTAAAAAAAACTTTTGAATCATTAAATAAAATCATTGAGCCAAAAATCATTAATGAAATTTCTAAACTCTATATTGAGTATCTATCATCATATCCACATCTTTTCCCAGGGACAATTAATGTTTTAAATGAATTGTCTGATAGGTATAATTTGCACATAATTACCAATGGATTTAAAAATATTCAGTATAAAAAACTTGAGAGCTCAGGTATAGTTAATTTTTTTAAAAATGTATTTACATCTGAGGATTTTGGATGTAAAAAACCACATCCATTAATTTTTAGAAAAGCTTTAGAAATTACTGATACTAGCCCCAGTTCTACTATTATGATAGGGGACAATTTAGAAGTAGATATACTTGGATCAATGCAGCAGGGGATGCAAGCTATTCATTTTAATTCAAACAAAGATCCTTTACATCATCATTGTATTATAATTGATAATATTGATGAGATTCTTAACTTTATTTAGTAATCTATAAAAAAGATTCTAATTAAGCTTTTCTTAAATTTAAATAAATTAATTTCGAAAAAATTGTATAAAAATTAAAGTGATGGAACTACAAGTTTTACAAGATAAAGTTGATTAATGGATTAAAAATTATGGGGTTAGATATTTTGATATTTTAACAAATATGGCTCAATTAACTGAAGAAGTTGGTGAGGTTGCAAGAATAATTTCAAGACGCTATGGAGAACAAAGCGAAAAAAAAGTTGATCTTAATAAGGACTTAGGAGAGGAACTTTCTGATGTTATTTTCGTTGTATTATGTATAGCAAATCAAACAGGAATTAATTTACAGAAATCATTTGATAAAAAGATAATACTCAAGAGCAAACGTGATAAAGAAAGACACATGAAGAATCCGAAATTAAACAAAAATTAATTAATGTTTTTGTCTCTTAAAAACGACTCAGGAAATTGTTTTGGATCATTAAAGATATTTGGTTCAAAGAGTGAATCTAATAGGTTATTGATTTTAAAAGCAATTTTTCCTGGAATAAAAATCAGGAATATCTCAGATTCAGATGACACCAAAATACTTTCAAATGCACTTAATTCAAAAAGCAACGAAATTGATGTTAATCATGCTGGGACTGCAATGAGATTTTTAACCGCTTTTTTTTCATCTATACCTGGACGGAAAATCATTTTAACAGGGTCAAATAGAATGCAGGAAAGACCAATTAAAATTTTAGTCGATGCATTGAACTCTTTGGGAGCAAACATTAATTATGTTAATAAAAACGGTTTTCCTCCCATAAATATTTCTGGTCAAGAGTTAATAAGTAGAAAAGTTTTTTTAGAGGCAGACGTAAGCAGTCAATATATATCTGCATTAATGCTAATCGCACCATCTTTAAAAAATGGAATTGAAATAAATTTAAAAAAAGGAATAGTATCCAAGCCATATATTGAAATGACTAGAGATTTATTGAATTATTTTGGTATAAGAGTTCTTTTTACAAAAAATAAAATAGAAATTAACCCAATCAGTAATATTGAAAATAAAGTTAAGCTGGTTGAGTCAGATTGGAGCTCAGCTTCATACTATTTTAGTATTGTTTCATTATGTAAACAAGCCAAAATTTCTTTAAATAATTTTAAACAAAAAAGTTTACAAGGCGACTCTGTTTTGGTAAGTATTTATGAGAAGTTTGGTGTTAAGACAACTTTTATAGGAGATGAAATGATGATTAGTAAAATCCCATATTTTAATTTACCTAAGTCAATTTCATTAGACTTAAATGATTCACCTGATATTGCACAAACAATAGCTGTTTCTTGTTTTGGTTTGGGTATAAACTGTAAACTTTCAGGATTAAAGACTCTAAAAATAAAAGAAACAGATCGTTTAATTGCTTTAAAAAATGAGCTTGAAAAACTTGGTGCTGAGGTTAATTTGACACAGGATAGTATTAGTATAAGCTCTTTAAGTCCCATAAAAAATAATATCATTATTAATACTTATAATGATCATCGAATGGCAATGGCTTTTGCTCCTTTAGGTCTGAAAACAAAAATTACCATAGAGAACCCAATGGTAGTAGGTAAATCTTATCCTTTATTTTGGGATCATCTTGAGCAAATAGGATTTGAAGTTGAAAAAGATATTAATTTTTAAGTCTATTTTCTTGACATAGCTGTTTTATAGAATTATATTTGCAGGTATTTTTTTATTATGAAGTTATCAGATTTTATTTATGATCTTCCCGAAGCATTTCTAGCTGAAAAGCCATCAAATGAAAGAGAAGAGTGTAAATTAATGGTTCTTGACAGAAGTAACAAATCTATTTCTCATCATACTTTCAAGGATATTATAAATTTTTTTGATGAAGGAGACAATTTAGTTATAAACAATACTAAAGTTTTTCCTGCAAGATTATACGGAAATAAAGAAAAGACAGGTGCTCGAATAGAAGTTTTTTTATTAAGGGAACTAAATGCTGAACAACGCCTTTGGGATGTTTTAGTTGACCCTGCGAGAAAGATTAGGATTGGCAATAAACTTTACTTTGGAGAAAATGAAAATTTAGTAGCCGAAGTAATTGATAACACAACTTCTAGAGGTAGAACTCTTAGATTTCTTTTTGATGGTTCCTATATTGAGTTTAGGCAAAAATTAAAAGAACTAGGTCAAACTCCATTGCCAAAATATATAAAGAGAGATGTTATGGAAGAAGACACCGAATGGTATCAAACAATTTACGCAAAACATGAGGGTTCGGTTGCTGCTCCAACAGCAGGACTTCATTTTTCTAAACATCTTATTAAAAAACTTCAAATTAAAGGCATAGATCTTTCTGAATTGACATTACATGTTGGATTGGGTACTTTTAATCCGGTAGAAGTTGAAGATTTATCTAAACATAAAATGGATTCAGAGGAATTAATTATTGATCAAGAAACTGCAAATGAAATCAATAATACTATGAAACGAGGCAAGAGAATTTGTGCTGTTGGCACGACAGTTATGCGAGCTCTTGAAAGTTCTGTTTCTTCTAAAGGGAGTATTAATCCATATAATGGATGGACTCATAAATTTATTTTTCCTCCGCATGAATTTTCAATTGCTAATTGTATGATAACAAATTTTCACATGTCTAAATCCACATTGCTTATGATGGCTTCAGCTTTTGCAGGAGTTGATTTCATAAAAGAAGCATATAATGTTGCTATGAAGGAAAAATACAAATTCTATTCTTACGGAGACGCAATGTTGATTTTATAAGCTTAATCAATACAATTAGTCTTTAGCTAATAAAGTTTTATTTAATTCATGAGGGAAAAATTAAAAGATATAAGATCTTTATCAATTGATTCACTCCGCAATTTTTTTGTTCAAAATAAATTTAAATCTTTTAGGGGAGACCAAGTATATGAATGGATATGGAAAAAAGGCATTCATGATTTTAATCAAATGACCAACTTGTCAAAAGAAACAAGAAGTCTTCTAATTGACAATTTTAAAATAAACCATATCGATATTGACTTTTATAGAAAAAGTAGTGATGGTACTATAAAGAACTCAGTAAAACTACATGATGATCTCTTAGTTGAATCTGTTTTAATTCCTACTAAAAACAGGAGCACAGCTTGTATTTCATCTCAGGTGGGATGCAGTTTAAATTGCCAATTTTGTGCTACTTCTAAAATTAATAGGTTACGTAATTTAAAGATGGATGAAATTTTTGATCAAGTAACTTTAATGGATAAACAAAGTAGGATGTATTTTAACAGGCCAATATCAAATATTGTTTTTATGGGAATGGGCGAACCTTTAATGAATTATAATAATATGATTGCTGCAATTAAGAAGATAACTCAATACAGGAAATTTGGAATCTCTTCAAGGAGGATTACAATATCAACATCAGGAATCCCTAAAATGATAATGAAATTAGCTGATGAAGATTTTAAGTTCAAACTTGCCGTTTCTCTTCATTCTGCAAATCAATTAATCAGAGAAAAAATCATGCCATTTACAATAAAGTTTCCTATTGCTGATTTAATAGAATCATTAAACTATTGGTATTTAAAAACTAATAGAATTATAACTTTAGAATATATCGTTTGGGAAAATATAAATAGTAAAAAAAGTGACATAAATGATTTAATTAATTTTTGTAAAGAAGTCCCTTCAAAAGTTAATTTAATTCAATATAATTCCATAGGAGATGACGATTATAAAGGAGCTAGTGTTGATATAATTAATAAATATCAGAATGAATTACTAAAACATGGAATTAATTCTACTTATAGAAGATCAAGAGGTGCAGACATTGATGCTGCCTGTGGTCAATTAGCAAATAAATGAATTGACCTAATGAGTAATTATTGAATGTGATTTGTTTATATTTAAAACAATGAAGATAGTTGAGAAAATTAAGGATCCAATTTATGAAGAGATGGAGCTTTTTGAAAAAAAGTTTGCTCAAATGATGTCTTCAGAAGTACCTCTTTTAAATCGTATAACTTACTTTATTGTTAAAAGAAAAGGTAAGCAAATAAGACCTATGCTTGTTTTTCTTATTGCAAAAATGATTTCTACAAATGAACTTGGAGAAAAATCATACAGAGGGGCTTCAATTCTTGAACTTATTCATACAGCAACTTTAGTTCATGATGACATTGTTGATGACAGCAATCAAAGAAGAGGATTTTTTTCTATAAATGCACTTTGGAAAAATAAAATAGCTGTTTTAGTTGGAGATTATCTTTTGTCCAAAGGACTTTTAATTTCTGTTGATAATAGAGATTATGATCTGCTCAAAATTGTTTCTGACGTTGTAAGAGAAATTAGTGAGGGGGAGCTTCTGCAAATTGAAAAGTCAAGAACCATGGATTTATCCGAAGAAATGTATTATAAAATAATTGAAAAAAAAACAGCTGTTTTGTTAGCTGCATGTTGTGCTATAGGCGCTAGTTCTGTTTCGGCAAATCAAGAGGTGATTTCTAAAATGTATGAATTTGGCAAACTACTTGGGATAGCATTTCAAATAAAGGATGACTTATTCGACTATGGTGAAAAGAAAATTGGTAAACCTTTGGGGATAGATATAAGAGAGAGAAAAGTAACACTCCCATTTATTTACAGTTTAAGCGTTTTAAATCTAGAAGATAAAAAGTGGATAATTAATACAATTAAAAGTCATAATAAGGACAAGAATCGTGTTTTAAAGGCAATTTCAAAAATCAAAGAATCAGGAGGGTTAGATTACGCGTCAAAAAAAATGGAAATGTATAAGGATAATGCAGTGAAAATATTAGATGGATTTCCAAATAGCCCATATAAAGAGTCCCTAATTTTATTGGCAAATTTTGTTACTACTCGAGATGTGTAATTAAATTTTTCATTAGTATCTTTCTGTTGATTTTATTTTTTTCAATTATTTTTTGAAAATTAAATTATGATATCTAAAAATACTATTGACAACGTTTATGAGAGATCTAGGGTAGAAGAGGTTATAGGCGACTTCATTTCTTTAAAAAAATCTGGAACTAATTATAAAGGCTTAAGCCCTTTTACTCAAGAACGTACACCGAGCTTTATGGTGTCTCCTGTTAAGCAGATATGGAAAGATTTTAGTAGTGGAAAAGGTGGTAATGTTGTTGCTTTTTTAATGGAACATGAACATTTCACATATCCCGAAGCAATAAAATATTTGGCAAAAAAATATAATATTGAAATTGAGGAAACTATTCAAACTGATGAATCTAAAAGACTAGAAAGTCAAAGAGAAAGTATGTTTCTGGTTGTCAATTTTGCAAGCAATTTTTTTCATGAAACACTTTTAAATACAAGTGAAGGGAAAAATATAGCAAAAACATATTTTTCTGAAAGAGGTATTAGTGATAAATCAATAAAAGATTTTAGCCTAGGGTTTTCTCCAGAAAAAGATGATTCTTTTGCTTTACATGCTTTAAAAAATGAGTACAATAAAGATTTTTTAGATAAAACAGGACTAGTTATTTATAATAAAAATAAAGGAATAGATCGTTTTCGTGGGCGTATAATTTTTCCAATAAAAAGTATTTCAGGTAGAATTCAAGGTTTTGGAGCTAGATTGATATCTGAAAAATCTAAAAAACCAAAATACCTTAACTCGATTGAAAGTGAAATTTATCAAAAAAGTAAAATATTATATGGAATATATGAATCAAAGCAAGCTATTGCTAAAAATGATCTTTGTTACTTAGTTGAGGGCTACACAGATGTAATTCAATTACATCAATCGAATATTAAAAATGTTGTTTCATCTTCTGGGACTGCCTTAAGTATAGATCAAATAAGAATGATAGGAAGATTAACCTCAAATATTGTTGTCTTATTTGATGGAGATGATGCTGGATTAAGAGCTTCTTTGAGAGGAATTGATTTGATTTTAGAGCAAGAAATGAATGTAAAAATTTGTGTTTTTCCCAAAGGAGAAGATCCAGATAGTTACGCAAGAAATCATACAGAGGATCAAATAGTTGACTTTTTGCAAAAACAAACAAAGGACTTTATTCAATTTAAAGCTTCATTACTTGCTGATAACAATGTTTCAGATCCAATTAAAAAAGCTGAAACTACAAAGGAAATTATTCATAGTATTTCTAAAATTCCAGATTTAGTTAAACAAGAAATTTACATTCAAAGTTGTTCTGAAATAATGAACATTTCTGAGGAAACACTTTTTGCAAGTCTAGAGCAGTTAAAGCAAAAAAAAGATAAACCTGCATTCAGAAGATCTGCCCAATCTTTTTCTTTAGATAAAAGAGTCGCTTATCCCAGCGAAAAAATTGACAAAGCTTATGAACTAGAGAAACAAATTATTTCTATTTTAATCCATTATGGAAATTACGACGCTAACTTTGATGAGATAATTCTCAGATCATCTGAAAAGGGAGAGCTTATAGAGGATATTAAGAAAATTTCATTGAAAGTTTATGAAAAGATTTTTCTTGACTTACAACAGGATGAAGTTGAATTAACTAATGATTCATTTAGGAAGATATTTAATAAACTTTTAGAGTCTTATCAAGTCAAAAAATCTAATGATTATGGAATTGAAGAGTTAATGAAAGATAATGATATAAATTTAAATAAGGTTATAACTGATATTCTTATTGATGATGAAAGATATTATCTGCATAATTGGGAGAAAAAAAATATTTTTGTAAAAAATAAAGTCAATCAAATTTCGCGCTATGTTGATGAAACTATCCTTAATCTCAGAAGATATTTAATTGACCAAAAAATTGAAGAGCTTCAGTTAAAAGTTAGAGAATCTGAAGATAACAAAGACTTATTAGAAGAAATTTTAAGTTATAGTCAGTTGAAAAAAGTTTTATCAGAAAGATTAAATCGTGTTCTTTAATTTTTTCTATGAAAATAATTTTTTAGGTATTTTACATATGGGAATTGGTTTCATTTTGTGTTTATTTTTCCGATTGTACTTTAAATAAGTTTCAATAATATTTATTTCTTCTGCCGTAATTTTTTTCAGATCGCCTTTGTTTTGTATTTTATTCATGGCCCATTCTATTTGATTGTAGTTTATACCCAATTGATCTATATCAGATCTTCCATCATCCCATAAACCATCAGTAGGTATAGCATTTTGAATAGAGTTATTTATTTTCAAATGCTTAGCTATTATATACACCTGAGATTTAAGTAGATCTGCAATTGGACTTAAATCAACTCCTCCGTCTCCATATTTTGTGTAAAATCCTACTCCAAAATCTTCAACTTTGTTTCCTGTTCCAACAACCAATAATTGATTTAAAGTTGAAAAGTAATAAAGTGTTGTCATTCTCAGTCTCGATCTAGTGTTAGCAAGACTTAGCAATTTTTTTTCTTTTTTATCAGTTTGAGGAAGTTTTTCTATGAACTTCTCGAAAACCGATGTTAGAGACAGGCTATAATGATTTACATTCTCATATTTTTCTTCTAACCAAGAAATATGATTTAATGCATCAGAAATTTGTTTTTTTTTCTGATGAATTTCCATTTCTAGACACAAAACTGGCATACCAGTCATAGCGCATAGAGTAGATGTGACAGCAGAGTCAATTCCTCCAGAGACGCCAATAACAAAACCTTTCATTTTTGAGTTTTCTTTGTATTTTTTAAGCCAATTAACTATATGTTTTACTACTTTTTCTTCTGATTTCATTTTTTTTAAAT
>JAQWON010000118.1 GCA_029245825.1 Flavobacteriaceae bacterium | reverse complement strand
GCTAAAATTTTACCTAAAACAATATTTACTGAATATAATATTGAGGGTAATCCAATTCCAGAGTTTATTGATTTAGTAAAAAAAATAAAACCTTCACAGGTTACTCTTGTCCCTGATTCTAGAGACGCAATAACTTCTAATTCTGGCTGGAACACAATTGAAAAAAAAGAGTTTTTAAAGAATGTTGTAAGTGACTTGAAGTCTTCAAATATAAGAACTTCTATTTTTATTGATCCAATTAAGGAAATGGTTTTTGGAGCAAAAGAAATAGGAGCTGATAGAATAGAGCTTTTTACTGAGAAGTATGCAAAAGGGTATGAGTTAGACCCCAAAAAAGCTATAAAACCATATCTTCTAGCGTCTGAAGAAGCAAATAAAATAGGATTGGGAATCAATGCAGGACATGACCTAAACCTTGAAAATATTGAATATTTTGCAAAAAATATTCCAAACCTTTTGGAAGTCTCAATTGGACATGCTATAATTTGCGAGTCAATTTATTTAGGATTGGAAAATATTATTCCAATGTATCTTGATCTAATAAAATAATGGGAAAACTTTTTTCAAATATTTTAGGGTCTGGATCAAAAGACCTTATCATTTTACATGGTTTTTTGGGTATGGGTAGTAATTGGAAGGCTCAGGGGAATAGATTTAAAGAGATAGGTTACCGCGTTCACTTAATAGACTTAAGGAATCATGGTAAAAGTTTTTGGGATTCAAATTTCGACTATCATTTTATGGTTGATGACTTATATAAATATTTTCAATATCACAAGCTAAAAAAAACCATATTAATTGGCCATTCAATGGGTGGTAAAATAGCAATGCTTTTATCACTTTTAAAACCTGAATTGATTAACCAATTAATTGTTTCTGATATTTCTCCAAAAGATTATCAATCTATAGCAGAAGTAAGAAAAATTGGAGAAGGATTAATTAAGTTAAATTTAGATGGGATAGAAAAGCGTAAAGATTTAGATATTCATTTAGAAAAATATGTGAATGATTTTCAAATGCGTCAATTCTTAATGAAAAACATATATAGATTGGAGTCGGGAAAATTTAGTTTCTATCCAAATATTAAAGTTCTTGAAAAGTCTATTTCAATAATTGAAAAATTTCCTTACATGGGAGGTGAATTTAACAAACCTGTCCTTTTTTTAAAAGGTGAAAAATCTAATTATATAAACATTAAAACTGATAAAGATTTAATTAGATCTTATTTTCCAAATTCGAAAATTCTAGAAATAGAAGAAGCTGGACATTGGATTCATTTTGACTGTCCTGATCTTTTCTTTCACAAAGTTATGGAATGGATAAAGATTACTTAATAGTATAAATTTTCACATTAAAAAATAAAAATGTTATAATTTCTAATTAAAAATATATTTGAAATTTAAGCTCATTAATTTTGTGTTATGAAAGTAATTATTCGAAAAGCAATAAAGAAAGATGCTGATTCTATATTAAAACTGATTAAGGAGTTAGCTCTATTTGAAGGGGAAGTCGATGAAGTTATTTTAACAAAAGAAAGTATTGAAAGAGATGGATTTGGAAGGGAAAAACTTTTTAACTGTTTTATTGCCGAATATGACTTTAAAGTTGTAGGAATCGCATTATTTTATGCTAGATACTCAACATGGAAAGGCCCTACACTTCATTTAGAAGACCTTATAGTTACAGAATCAATGAAAGGCAGAGGAATAGGAAAACAACTATATGAAGCTTTTATTTCTTTTGCAATTTCAAAAGGAGTTAAAAGAGTTGAGTGGGTTGTATTAGATTGGAATAAATCAGCAATCAAATTTTATAAAAAAAGGGGAGCTAAAATATTAAAAGACTGGAGAACTGTTCAACTTAAAATTAATGACTAGAAAAACATATACGTAAATGAAAGTATTCAAGTTTGGAGGAGCATCAGTAAAAGATTCAAAAAGCATAAAAAACATAATAAAAATATTAAAATTAACAGGTTATGATGATGTTATAATCGTTGTTTCAGCAATGGGAAAGACAACTAATGCTCTAGAATTTCTTGTAAAAGATTATATGAAAGGCAATTCAAGTTATTTAAGTATTTTAAAAAAAATTAAAGAAGATCATCTTAAAATTATAAATGATCTTTTCAAAGGAACTGAAAAATCTCCTTACAATGATGTTATACATTTAACTAATGAGTTAAATAGTTTTTTAAAGATTAACAAATCTAGAGATCATAGTTTTATTTATGATCAAGTAGTTTGTTTTGGAGAGTTGATTTCTACTAAAATAATAAGCTTTTATCTTGAACTAGAAGGAATAAAAAATTATTGGCTAGATGTTAGAAAATGTATAAAAACAGATAGTTATTACAGAAATGCAGCCCTTAATTGGAAAAAAACCGAAAAGCTTGTAAAGAATGAAACTAAAAACAAAAGTACAATTGTAACCCAAGGCTTTATTGCATCTGACTCTGAGGGATATTCAACAACTTTAGGGAGAGAGGGTTCTGATTATACCGCTGCTATATTTGCTTTTATTTTAAATTCATCATCTCTTACTATTTGGAAGGATGTTCCTGGAGTTTTAAATGCTGATCCAAGATATTTTAAAACAACACAATTATTAAAAAACATATCCTATAGAGAAGCAATTGAGTTAGCTTACTATGGAGCATCTGTTATACATCCAAAAACACTACAACCTCTTCAGCGAAAGAAAATACCTTTATTTGTTAAATCCTTTGAAAATCCAAAAGGAAGTGGGACAAAAGTTTTTGAAGGTTCTAAGCTTAATCCACTTGTTCCTTGTTTTATTTTAAAGAAAAATCAAATTTTATTAGAACTTTCAACCTTAGATTTTTCTTTTATTGTTGAAGAAAATATAAGTCAAATTTTTTCACTTATGGATAAATATAAAATGAGAGTTGAAATGATTCAAAACTCTGCTATTTCTTTTGCTGTTTGTATAAAAGACAGGTATGAAAACCTTAAAGATTTGGTTTCGGAATTAAATTTAAAATTTAAGGTTGAGGTAAAAGAAAACGTTTCATTATATACTATTCGACATTTTAATAATCCTTCAATCAAAGAAATTAAAGAATCAGGCAAAAGAATTTTATTAGAGCAAAGAACATATAAAACAGCTCAGTTTATTTTAATTTAAATTTATTTTGTCAAGTTTTTAGAAACAAAATTTTTACAAAAACTATTTATCTCTTCACGAACTTTTCTAAATTCTTCTTTTACAGTTTCTTTATCACCACTTTTTCTTGAAGGATCTAAAAAATTTTGGTGACTTCTAATAGCTTTACCTAAAGGAAAAATAGGGCAACTTTCTTTTGCATTATCACAGACAGTTATTATATAATCAAATGAAATTTTAAGATATTCATTAACTAAGTTTGAAGTGTTTTTGCTTATATCAATTCCAATTTCAGCAAGTGTTTCTATTGCTTTTGGATTTACTCCATGAGCTTCTATACCTGCACTAAACACCTCAATATTTTTAGCAGTATAATGGTTTAAAAAACCATGAGCAATTTGACTTCTACATGAATTTCCAGTACAAAGAACTAAGATCTTTTTCATAAATTCATTAGAAACCTAGAACTAATTGAGCAATATAGAAGAAAAGGAAAATTCCAAAAATATCATTGCACGTTGTAATAAAAGGGCCAGTTGCTATAGCAGGGTTTATTCCTCTTTGATTTAAAATAATAGGAATAAATGTTCCAACAAGAGCAGCAACTATGATTACAGCCATCATTGATCCTGCAATAGTGAAACTAATAATAAAATCTTGTTCAATTATTACTCCAAATAAAACTAAAATCAGTGAAAGCGCAAAACCATTTATTAAACTCAATCCAACCTCTTTAGCAAGTCGGGAAAATAAAGATCCTTTCACAACATCATTAGCTAACCCCTGAACTATTATTGCAGAGGATTGAACACCAACATTACCAGCCATTGCAGCAATAAGAGGAGTATAAAAAAATAGGTTTCTCCATTCAGGTTTAGACATTATTGTTTCATAATCTTTAAGTATAAAGACACTTCCTAAACCTCCTATAAGCCCAAGAAATAACCATGGTAAACGGGCTTTTGTTAATTGAAATATAGTATCGTCAGCTTCAACATCTGACGCTATACCTGATGCAAGTTGATAATCTTTTTCTGCTTCCTCCTTCATCAAGTCTAAAATATCATCAATAGTTATCCTTCCCAAAAGTTGATTTTTCTTATTTACAACTGGTATTGCTTCTAAATCATATTTTGACATTATCCTTGCAACTTCTTCTCCTTTTTGATCGACAGTTACAAAATCAACTTTTGGAATAAATATATCTTTTACTTTTGCTTTTGAATTTGCAGTAATTAAATCTTTTAATGACAATCTTCCCTTTAGTCTGTTCTTGGAATCTACAACATAAATAGAATGAACTCTAGTTACTTCTTCTGCTTGTGCACGCATGACGTTTAAACATTTTAAAACACTAAGATTTTCCTCAATTTTAACAAGTTCTTTTGCCATCAAACCACCAGCAGTATCCTCATCATAACTAAGAAGTTCTCTAATATCCTCAGCGTGATCTGAATCAATTATTTCAGATATTACACTCTCACGTTTATCTTGAGGCAATTCAGAGACTAAATCTGTAGCATCATCAGTGTCTAATTCCTCAATTTCTTCAGCAATTTCTTTTACGGATAGATTCTCAATTATATTCTCTCTAACATTTTCATCTAATTCAGCTAGGGCGTCAGCAGTTTTTTCACTATCAAGGAGCTTAATCAAATATGTTCCTTCCTCAGTTGATATTTTGCTTAAAATTTCAGCAATGTCAGCATAATGAAGATCTCTTAATTTGTTATGAAGTTTTTGATTAGACCTTTTTGTGACCAAAAATTTTATATCAGCAATAGCTTCTTTATTAATTTTAAATTCTTGCATTTTCAATTTTTTTGGTCAAGTTTATAAATTTATCTCCAGATAAAAATTCAGGCCTAAGATCAAAGATACTATCTTCTAAAATAACTTTTGGCAAGTCAAATTTTTTTAAGCTATTTCTTAATTTTTTTCTTCTTTGTTGGAACCCAAGTTTAATGATTTGAAATAATAATTTTTCATCACAATCAGGAATAAAATTTTCTTTTCGAATTAATGATATAACCCCAGATTCAACTTTAGGAACTGGGACAAAGACCTTCGGAGAAACATTAAAAAGATATTTTCTTTTATAAAAAATACTACAAATCACTGATAAAATACCGTAGGATTTACTACCAGGATTTTCACATATTCTTTTTGCTACCTCTTTTTGAAACATACCACAAAAAAAAGGGATATTCTTTTTATGTTCGATTATCTTGAAAACTATTTGAGATGAAATATTGTATGGGAAATTTCCAATTACAGCAAAATTGAATTTTTGAAAAATTATTTTCAAATCAATTTTTAAAAAATCTTCATTAAAAATTTTACTTCTTAAGCTCGGGAATTTTTTTTTTAGTAATACACAGGAATCATTATCAATTTCAATTAAATACAAGGATTCTTTTTTTTTAAATAAAAATTCTGTTAAAAATCCTCTTCCTGGACCAATTTCTAAAACCTTATTGTATGTATCAAAGGAAAGAGTGCTTACAATTTTTTTAGCAATATTCGCATCAGTTAAAAAATGCTGCCCCCATTTTTTTTTGGGCTTTATTTTTTCCATTTAATCAATGTAATTAAATCCAGTGTATGGAATAATTATATCTGGTATTTTAATTCCTTTTTCAGTTTGAAAATTTTCAAATAAACTGGCAATTACTCTTGGTAAAGCAAGTGAACTTCCGTTGAGGGTATAAACTAGAGATTTTTTGCCCTCTGTATTTTTATATCTTATTCGTAATCTCTCAGATTGAAAATTATTAAATGTAGAGACTGAACTAATCTCTAACCATTTTTTTTGGGCAGCAGAAAAAACTTCAAAGTCATAAGTTAAAGCCGATGTAAAACCAAGATCCGATCCACAAAGTCTTAAAATTCTGTACGGAAGTTCTAATTCATTTAAAATTTTTTTAATATGATTTACCATACCATCAAGAGCAGAGATTGCATTTTTAGGTTCTTCTATTCTAACAATTTCAACCTTATCAAACTGATGCAATCTATTAAGCCCTCTAACATTTTTGCCATAACTTCCAGCTTCACGACGAAAACATGGCGAATATGCAGTTAATTTGATCGGCAATTCATTTAATTCTAGAAGTTTGTCTCGAAAAATATTTGTAAGAGGAACTTCAGCTGTTGGAATTAAATATAGCTTATCATTTTCAATATGATACATTTGGCCGTCTTTATCTGGGAGCTGTCCTGTTCCAAAGGCAGATTCTTGGTTAACTAGATGGGGAATTTGATATTCTTTATAACCGGCGTTAACATTTTTGTCCAGGAAATATTGAATTAGAGCACGTTGGAGTTTGGCTCCTTTCCCTTTGTATACAGGAAATCCAGATCCTGTAATTTTATTTCCCAAATCAAAATCAATTAAGTCATACTTTTTACATAAATCCCAATGATAGAGAGATTCTTTTTTTAGTTCCGGTATTTTACCACTTTCAAATATTTTTTCATTATCCTCATACGATTTTCCTTCGGGCACAATTTCATTTGGAATATTTGGAATTTTTGTTCGTATAGAAAATAATTCATTTTCTATTAACGTTAATTTTTCTTGAAATTTTTTAGCATCGCTTTTTAATTTACTGCTCTTTGATTTTAAAGAATCTATATTTTCTTTTTTACCCGATTTAATATTTAAACCAATCTCCTTATTTATTTTGTTAGTACTAGATAAAATAGTCTCTAATTTGAGCATAATTGATCTTCTTTTTTGATCCAATTCTATTAATTGATCTATAATATTTATGTCTGAAAAATTTCTTTTAGTAAGACCTTTTTTTATGAAATCTTCGTTTTCTCGAATAAATGAAAGTGGCAACATTTTAAGACAGTTATTTTACAAATTTAATGATTGTTATTAGAAATTGATTTTTTGTTTTAGCATCAATAATTTTTGACACTGTTTTTGATCTAGAATTAGTTGCTTTTTAAGACTTTCAAGTGAGTCAAATTTTTTTTCAAATCTAATTTTTTCTAGGATTTCAATTCCGAGTTTTAAACCGTAAAGATCTTTATTTAATGAAAAAAAATGAATTTCAATTGTATTTTCTTTTCCTTCTAATGTAGGTCTTTTCCCATAATTCATCATTCCGAAAAATAATTTGGAATCAATAATACATTGAATTAAATAAACTCCTTTAGAAGGTCTTATTTTATATTCCTCATCTATTTTTAAATTTGCTGTTGGAAAACCTAATTTTCTTCCAATGCTATTTCCTTTGACAACTTTTCCTATAAGTTTAAATTCTCGTCCAAGATATTTATTAGCAGTTTTAATATCTCCTTTAACAATTGCAGATCGTATTTTTGTTGAGCTTACAGAGTTACTTTTAATTTCTTGAGCTGGGATTACATTAACAGAAAAATTATATGCTTCCCCAAAGTTTTTAAGATCGAATATATTCGCTTCTCTATTTCGTCCAAATCTATGATCATAACCTACTATTATTTTTGAAATTTTAAATTTATTTACTAGGACATCTCTAATAAAATCAATTGGTGATAACCTAGAAAAATCATTTGAAAAGGGATGGATAATAAGAAAATCCACTCCAAGATTTTTTAAAAAACCCTGTTTCTCATCGATTGTATCAATCATTTCAATATTACTGTCTTGAAGAACCATTCTTGGATGTGGGAAAAAAGTTAGTAATATTGAAACTAGTTTTTCTTTTTTTGAGATAGACACTAAATCAGAAATTATTTTTTGATGACCAATATGAAGACCATCAAATGTTCCAATGGTTATAATTGAAGATTTTTCCGCTATATAATTTTCTAGATTATGAATGATTTTCATTTACCAGAGTACAAAGTCTTACAAAATTACATTTTAATTGTTAATGATTTTTCAAGTAATTAATTTTTAACTTTATACATTACATAAAAATTATTTGAGGGATTATATGCTTTTAAGGATATTGTTTTTTTTCTTTTTGTTCAATTCTTTTTCTTTTGCTCAATCTAATTGGACCCTTATTTCAGAAGATAAAATTTCAGATATAGTAAAAAACAGACAAAATGATTGGCGTTTTTATAGATTAAATAAAAAGCAAATATCTAATGAACTTAATTTGATAAAGTTTGACAAGAATGTTAGAAAACCTATTGAATTAATTTTACCCAATGAAAAAGGTAATTTTGAAAGCTTTAATATAATACCTGCTGGGGTTTTATCTTCTGAACTTCAAAACAAATATCCTGAGGTAAAAACATATCTAGGTAAAAGTAATGATAGGAGAAATGTTAAAGTTAGGTTATCTGACTCGCCAATGGGGTTTAATATATGGATCCTAATGCCAAATGGTCAGAACCATTTTATTCAACCTCTAAAAGTTGACTCAAGTATATATTTTTCTTATCCACGCTCTGAAAAATTATTTTCAGAAGTTTTTAAATGCTATACAAAGACTAAAAAAAAAACTAACTTAAGCTATCTTAAGAGTAAAAATATAACCTCATCACAATTAAAATTATCTGAAAATATAAAAACATTTCGTATAGCAATTTCTGCAACTGGTGAATTCACATCTTTTTGGGGAGACGATGATGATTCCAATGGTATAAACTCAGAAGATGCCTTTGCAGCTGTTGCTTCTACCATTAACAGGATAAATGAAGTTTTTGAAAATGATCTTGGAATTCATTTAGAACTTGTTTCTGACGCGTCATTATTATACGAAAATCCTGAAACAGATCCTTATATAGATGATTTAAATGAAGAAGTTCAAAAGACACTTGATGATGTTTTTGGCTCGGAAAATTATGATGTAGGTCAGGTTTTTGACTACGGACAGGCAGATGGGAATGCAGGCTATATAGGCAGCGTATGCATTGATTCCAAGAAAGGAAGTGCATATACCTCTCATCCCTTCCAAGACACCTCTGGAGGAGTTTTTATGAATGATTATTTTGATTTGGATTATGTTGCTCATGAATTAGGGCATCAATTTGGAGCATTTCATACTTTTTCATATAATATGGAAGGTGCAGGAGTAAATTCTGAACCTGGTAGCGGTTCTACAATAATGGGCTATGCAGGGATTACTGGTTTAGACAATGTAGCATTACACGGAGATCCTTATTTTCATTACTACAGTATAAAAAATATTACAGAATATGTTGAATCTACAAGTTGTTTTAGTTCTGAACCTATTAATAATCAAGTTCCAGTAGTTTCCGCAGGCAAAGATATTGTTATTCCAATTGGAACACCTTATGAGCTCGTAGCTGAAGCAAGTGATCCAGATTTAGATATACTGTATTATTGTTGGGAACAGTTAGATAATGGGCAAGTGGATGCAAGTAATTTTGGACCAGATAAGGTTAACGGAGCTCAAGCGAGATCTTTTCCTCCATCGCTTTTAAATTACAGAAATATTCCTAATATGACCGCTATTTTAAATGGTAACCTGACACAAATAAATCCAAGTGCGGGTGATAATTGGGAGACTGTATCTAATGTTGATAGAATATTGACTTGGGGAATAACTATTCGAGACCGTTCCCTTGACACTACTGGTCAACAAGGAAGAACTGCCTCAGACAAAAAAATACTTACTGTTGATTCTAACGTAGGCCCTTTTAAAATAATTTCACAAAATCAAACTAATTTAATATGGGAAGCAGGGACAAGACAAATTATTAATTGGGATGTTGCTGGAACAAATTTATCTCCTATTGATACAAAGAATGTAAATATTTACTTTTCATCCGATGGTTTTAATTCTAGTGAAATCCTTTTAGAGAAAACACCTAATGACGGTCTAGCTGAAGTAATTGTTCCTTCTACTGTTAGTTCAACAAATGGGAGAATTATGGTAAAACCTGATAATTCTATCTACTTTACTGTTAACAAGGAAAATATATCCGTTATTCAAAGTCCTTTTGTAATTAAATTTCAAAATTTTATTCAAGAAATATGTGATCAAAATATGGTTCAATTTAATTTTGATTATTCCACTTATCTAGACTTTAATGAAGACGTAAACTTAACTATAGATAATTTACCTCAAGGACTTACAGTTAATATAAGCCCTGATAACTTAAATAATTCTAGCACTTCTGGAGAGGTAAAAATTTTTGGACTTGAAAATTTATCTCCTCAGGATATTCATTTAAGCTTAAAAGCTGAAAGCGCTAGTGTTTCAAGAAGTTTTGATTTTGATCTAAATTATAGGACTGATGATTTAAATTCTCCAGAGCTATTAACTCCTGAAGATAATTTAGAAGAAGCATCTCTATCTACTACACTAACATGGGATAATGATGAAAATGCATCAACATACCAAATTCAAATTTCAAAAGATATTGGCTTTCAGGAAATAATCTTTTCAGAAAATATTGATCAAAGCTTTTATAATATTGATAAACTAGAATTTAATTCAAACTATTTTTGGAGAGTCAAGTCAATAAATAATTGTTCGCAAAGTAATTTTTCAAATCCCTTTAGTTTCAAAACCCAGAAAATTACTTGTGGATTATATGAGTCTGAAAACTTACCCATTAGTCTTAATGATGCAACCTCAATAGATGAAAGCGGATTAACTGTTACAAGCATTGAAATTTCAGATATTGTAAATATTGTAGATATTAATGTTAATTTAACTTTAACTCATACATGGGTAGAAGATTTGAGAATTTATTTAGTTTCTCCAGATGGCACAAAAGTTACTTTGTCTCAGAATTCAGGAGGTGATGGAGATAATTATACAGAAACTGTTTTTGATCAAGATTCACAAGCATCTATTTCTTCTGCTAATGCACCATTTACGGGATCCTTTCGTCCCGTTGAAAGTCTTGATATTTTTAATGGTGAGCGAGCCAATGGAAATTGGATATTACAAATTGTAGATCAAGGACCTCAAGATACTGGAGAACTAATTGATTTTTCAATTCAAATTTGTTACACGGGAAATGTTTTAAAAAATTCAGATGGTGATATTTATGCTGATGTTTATGACAATTGTCCAAATATTTATAATGATGATCAGTTAGATATTGATAATAATGGGATTGGAGATCTTTGTGATTTTTATACTCAAGATAATTTTACTTTAACCAAAAAAGATGTTTCCTGCATTGGTAAAAACAATGGTGAAATTCAGATTTCCTCCAGAGCAGTATTTAATTATAAAGCTGAAATAATTGCAAATAATGGATTTTTTGAAACTAAACAATTCAATTCGCTTAGTGGCTTAAAGTTAACTGGACTTTCTTCTGGGGAGTATGAAATATGTGTTACTACAATTGAAGAAACTGAGTTTAAAACATGTTTTTTGGCTAAAATAAATGAACCTAAGGAACTAGAAGTTAGTTCAGTTTTAAATAGAGAAGATAAAATTTTATCACTTTCACTCAATGGTGCATCTACCTATTATATTACATTAAATGATAAAAAGATGACAGTTAATTCCTCTGGAATCCATCAATTTAAATTAAATGAAGAATTAAATTTAATTGAGGTTATTACTGATATAAATTGTCAGGGAAAATTTGAAGAGAAAATATTTCTTTCTGAGAGCTCAAAAATATACCCTAATCCAGTTTTAAATCGGATAAATGTTATGGTAGGAGGTATAAATAATAAGGTGAAATTACTACTCTACAATGTTAATGGGGCCTTATTGGAAGAAAAGGAGATGTTATTTGAGAAATATCAAAGAGATTTTGTTTTTAATTTGGATAATTATCCAAGGGGTATATATTTAATTTCAGTTCAAACAGAAGACAAAATTGAAAATTTCAAATTTCTCAAGCTATGAAATTAAATTTTTTATTAGCCCTTATTTTGCTTTTTTCATGTAAAAAGGAGGTGATTCCTGATCCTGAGGCTGTTATTTTATCATCCCCCGGGAATGGAGATTCCTGTACTACAGCCTTAAATATTGACCTAGAAGAAAGTCAAGTAACCTTTAGTTGGAAACAGTCTTTGCATACAGATTCTTATGAAATTAATATTAACAATTTAGATACTGGAGAAATGCTTAAAAAGGGAACTGTTTTAAATTCTGAAAGTATTATTTTAAAAAGAGGATTTCCATATTCTTGGTGGGTTTTTTCTAAATCAGAAAACAGCCCAATAATTTCAAAGAGTCAAATATGGGTTTTTTATCTAGAAGGTCATTCTAAGTCCAGTTATTTGCCTTTTCCTGCAAAACTAATAAGTCCTGGTTCTGAAGAGCAAGTTAATTTGGATAATGGTAGATTCATTTTTCAATGGGAAGGTAGGGATCTAGATAATGATATAATTTCTTTTGATTTTTATATAGGAGAAGATATAGATGAGTTAAAATTGATTAATAGTGGTTTGACAGGCACTTCTATTGAAATTGAATTAGAAGTAGGTAAAAACTATTATTGGAAAATAATTACAACAGATTCAAAGGGAAACACTTCTTCTTCTTTGGGTTCTTTTTCAACTTCAGCATAATTAAATTTAATTGTATAAGTTCATCGTATTTTCTATCCCATTTCTGATAAATGATAAAACTACTTCAGTACAAACTTTAAAAGATTTTGATATTTTCTCTTCCTCATCTTTAGAAAAGTTTCCAAGGACAAAATCTACTTTATCATTTGTGTGCTTTTTATTTCCAATTCCGAATCTTAATCTTGGATATTCTGAAGTATTTAAGCAGTGTTCAATATCTTTAAGACCATTATGACCTCCGGCGCTACCTCTTCGTTTTAATTTAATTTTTCCAAAATCAAGATTTAAATCATCTGTTAAAATCAAAATATTAGTGATTTCTATGTTCTTTTTTTTCATCCAGTATCTAACAGATTTTCCACTAAGGTTCATTAAGGTTGATGGTTTTAAAAGAAAAATTTTTTTACCACTATAATTTAAAACACCAAGTTGTCCAAGCTTTAATTTTTCAAGGGTTATATTTTTCTCTGAGGATAATAAGTCGATTATCCTAAATCCAATATTATGCCTGGTTTTTTCATATTTAGCTCCAATATTACCTAAACCAACAATTAAAAATTTATTGTTTTCAATTGCCTTTGAATCTCTTTTAAACCATTTAAAAAATCCAGTCATAAGTCCAAAATGGTTTCAAAATTTTATAGGAAAGGATCTATATAATTAAAACTTTATTAATCTTTAGAATCACCTTCTTTTTTATCACTATCATCTTTTGTGTCGCCTTCAGCTTTTTTCTCTCCTTCTTCAGTTGGAGTAGCTTCTGCTCCTTCAGCAGCAGTTTCCTCAGGCGTTGGTTCTTCTAGTATCATTGAAGCTCTGGAAGTTATCACTTGAGTTACTACAGTGCTATCAGAGTGTAAAAAAGTATAAAGATCATTTTTAAGATCAGAGGTATAAATTTTATCTCCAAGTTCTAAATTAGAGATATCAACCAATATATAATCTGGTAAATTTTTAGGCAAAGCACGGACTTTCAATTTTCTTTTATTTCTAGTTAGCATACCTCCAGAATTCAATACACCAGGAGCTTGCCCCTCTAGCCTTACAGGAATATCGACAGAAACTTCTTTATCATCAGATAACTGATAAAAGTCAATATGAACAATTCTGTCTGTTAGAGGATGAAATTGAATGTCCTGCATGATAGCATTAAATTGATTTTTTTCATCCAATTCAATATTGACACTATGAGCATCTGGCGTATAAACTAGTTTTTTAAAGTCAATTTCATTTGAATAAAAATGAATTGGCTCACCATCACCATAAAGAACACAGGGAACCTTTCCCTCATTTCTTAATTTTTTTGATGAAGATTTACCTAGTTCTTTTCTTTTAGAGCCCTTAAGAGTAATAGATTTCATTTATTTGTCAATTAGATTACATTAAATATTTTGTACTTATTGATTTGTTGTGATGAACATTATACATGACTTCAGCAAAGAGTTCAGCACAGCTTAAAATATTAATTTTTTTATTATTTGTTTTTCTTGGGATTGAGTCAGTAACAACCAGTTTTTTAAGACTTGAATTATTTATCTTTTTTTCTGCATCTCCAGATAAAAGTGCATGGGTACATATTGCTTGAACAGATAAAGCCCCTCTTGACATCATTAAATCAGATGCCTTTGAAAGTGTACCAGCTGTATCGACTATATCATCGACTAGAATTACATTTTTATCTTTAACATCACCAATTAGTTCCATATGAGAAATTTTATTTGCTTTGCTTCTTTGTTTGTAACATATAACAACATCAGATTTTAAAAATTTGGAGTAAGCATAAGCTCTTTTCGAACCTCCCAAATCAGGTGATGCAATGGTTAAAT
>JAQWON010000115.1 GCA_029245825.1 Flavobacteriaceae bacterium | reverse complement strand
AAGGGGTTGGCTTAAAAATTAATTTATTTTCTTCGTTTAATTATTAGTCCAAAAAACAACAAAATAAATCCCCAGACCAAATAAGGGGTGTCTATAAAAGAAAGATTTGAATACATCAAATAAACTACTGTGAAACAAATCCCTGATAAGACAAACAAAAGAATCTTAAGGATAATTCTAAAATTCATATTCAAAAATATTAATATATAATTTAATTAAAGTATTTTTAAATGAGAGCACTAAAAAATTTTGGTTTCAGGAATTGAAATAAAAGAAAATTTTCTTTTAATAAAGTAATTTCATATCAACAAATTCACTAATGCTTCTTTTTAAAGATATTCACGGAAAAATAATTGACCCCTTAAGTCATACTTTGAATGTTTTAAAAAATTCTCCATATAGTCAGATTCATATCGGATCTGATTCACAAAATGTTGGCAAAAAAACCAAATATGTTACAGCCATAGCATATAGATTTGGAAGCAGAGGAGTTCATTACATAATTAGTAAGAAAGATGAAATAATTATAGATGATATTTGGAAGCGTTTATGGAAAGAGGCTGAAATGAGTATAGAGGTGGCTGAATGGCTTTCAAAACAAATTAATGTTAAAATCGAAATAGATATGGATTACAATAATGATGAAAAGTTCATATCAAATAAATTGATTTCAGCTGCAAAGGGGTGGGCAAATTCTTTAGGATATAAAGTAAATGTAAAGCCGAATAACCAGATTGCTACAAAGGCAGCAGATCACCACTGTAAATAATCTTATCCTTTTTTAATTAAGTTCCAAATTTTTGATGCTCCACCAAACCGTATAAAATCAGTTGTTGCAATTCCTGTATGTTTTTCAATTCTCTCTATTTCTTTTTCAGCTTGCTCTTTTGAAAGATGATAAGTGTTTAGAGCAATTCCTATAACTTTTGCGCTTTTGTAGGTCCCACAAACAGAGACAAGATCTTCATTGAGTTTTACAAATTTTTTTAAATCTGGAAATAAAATATTCTTTGGATATCTTAATGAAGTAGTCGAAGCTCTATGGCAAAGAATCATATGAGTTGGACAACTACCTCGCATTAAAGGTAGGGTAGCCGTACTTCCAGGATGCAGTATTGAACCTTGACCCTCTATAACAATCAATTCTTTATCTCTCTCATCCATAATTACTTTTTCGACTGCGCCACATGCGTGATCAACCTTATATCCATCAAGCGGTATCCCTTTACCTGTAATTATAATTCCAACTTGACCTGTTGCGATAAAGCTGCTTTTATAACCATCCTTTTTAGCTATTGAAAACAATTCAAGTCCGGAAGTCATTTTACCAGAGCCCATATCTGTTCCAATCATTAAAACTCTAATATTATTTAGTTTCATTGCTTCACCACTTCCTATATTGGGAATAAATTGCGGAACTCTTACATCCCAAATCCACTGATTATCATCTTTGATAAGATCCTTATATCGATTTGCCAATTGATCGTGCATTCCATTCACTAGAGATAATCCTTTTTCTAAAGCTTCCTTTATTAAACTAGTCCACTCATCGAGTATTTTACCACCAGAATTTGCAATACCAAGTATTAAAACCTCAGCGCCCAAGTCTATCGCCTGTTGTAGAGATTTAACTATCGGTATATTTTTAGATATATCATGCTGAGATGAGATATCTGAACCGGCATTTTTGGAGTCTATTACTGCAACAATCTTATTTGAAAGATATCTAATAGCTCCAATTCCCATCTTACCATATTCACTATGCAAATGTCCTTCAAGATATATCGCTACCCTTTCGTTCTCTTTAAGCATAAAACTCTTTTTTTAAAACCCCTCCATGCCCCTCAGCCTCTCTTGGCATTGTAACTCCTTCAATGAAAAGGGGCCCTTTAGCGGGGTCGGGATTCAAATTATAATGAGAATCTAAATCAATATAATCAATTAATCCCGATATAGAAGAAGCTGCTGATATTGATACAGAAGACTCGCTCATACAGCCAATCATTGTTTTAAGATTAAGTGATTTTGCAGAATCGATTATTTTCAATGCTTCAGTTATCCCTCCACACTTCATTAATTTCATGTTCACACCATCTACACAATTAGCTAACTTATTTACATCTTCAGAAAATCGGCAAGACTCATCGGCATAAATTGGCAGAACACTTTTTTTTATTAAATATTCTAATTCTTTTTCTTGCCCTTCCTCCAATGGCTGCTCAATATATTCAACTCCTCTTTCAGACAACCATTTAATCATTAATATAGCGTCTTTAGTTGACCATCCTCCATTGGCATCAACTCTGATTTTTGCATTATACATTTTATTGCTATCCAAAACCTGAGAAAACATTTCTTTATCTACCTCAATTCCGTCAGGTGAGCCTAATTTAATTTTAAAGGATTTAAAATTATTCCCCTGCATTATCATAGGTATTCTTTCTTTAATTATATGAGGAGGGTTTATTCCAATAGTCACAGAAGTCGGGACAAAAGGCTTTTTAATTCCAAGGTATTTGTATAGCGGCAATTTAGCTTTTTTTGCTTTCCAATCCCAAATTGCCATATCTAGTCCAGCATATGCACAGGGAGCAATTTGCATTTCCTTAGAAATATCATTCATTTCTTCTAATGAAATTTCATCAATGCCAACTTCAATTAATCTTTTCAATTCTTGTTCCGCTATTTCACAAGTTGCAGCTTTTTCTGTTCCCCCAGGAGCAACTTCTCCCCATCCGGTTATACCCTTTTTCTTGTATTCTATAAAAAGATTAAATGAATCTCCCTTTACCCCTCTACTTATTTCCAAAGGGAATCTTTTCTTAATTAATACCTTATGAAATTTAATTTCTGCTTCCAAAATAACTTTTTTCAAAAATAAAAATAATTAGAGTGAATATGATCCCTAATAAGTTAAAAAGTGCATCATAAAAACTTCCTTCTCTATACTCAGTTAAAACGGGCTGAAGAATTTCAATTAAGGTGCCAAATGAAAATGATATTGATGCTGATAAAAAAAAAGAATTAACTAAAAACAACTCCCCCTTAAATGATTTTATTAGGCTAAAGGTGAGTGAAAAATACAAAAGAAAATGTGCTATTTTGTCTTGATGCTTGAAAAAGGGTTCTTTCTCAGAAATTGCAAAGGGATAAAAACTTAGAAATAAAATAATCAATATTAATAGAACTGAACTTAAAGTCCAAAAATGCAATTTCACTTTGAATAAATTAATTTATTGTCTTCGCCTTAAATAGATAAAACCTTTTCTAGCAGACTGTCCATCTCCAAGGTCTAAAATATAGAAATAGGTGCCTTCAGGAAGGTTTACATCAGATCCAAGATTATTTCCTGCTTTTTGCTCTCCATTCCAATCATTCATGTATGGTCCTTCATCAAGAACTTTCATTTCCCATCTTGAATATATAATGACCCTGTTGTTAGGAAATTTTGATAATCCTTTGATAAACCAAAAATCATTTATGCCATCATTGTCTGGAGAGAAAGCATTAGGGATAAAAAGCTCCTGATAATCAAGTGATGATTCATCAGAGAAAATCTCTTCAGAACAAAACATTGAAGTATCTGTTAAAGAGGCTCTAAGTTTCCATCCTACCCATTCATCTTTTGAATTATAAATTCTTAAATTATAACTAGTTACTCCCTGAAAATCAGAAGACTCTTCAAGGTCTGACCATGAATTACCAGAATCTTTACTAATCTGCCATTGAATCTCAACATTTTGTTGCGGTGATGTATCTACTTTAATTTCAATCATTTCATCAGGAGCAACTTTCACAAGTTTTTCTGGTTGTGTAGTAATTTGAATTTGAACAAGATCTTCTAGGTAATCCAAAACTCCAGAATTATCATTGTCTATAGGAGTGGTATATCCAACCCCTGAAATAACTAATCCATTATTGTCAACAATTACAGGATTTGATCCTAAAAATCCATCCCCATTAAGATCTGAAAATCCTGCTTCTACAACATCTGAACAAAAGTCACCATCGCTATCAGAATCTATTCGATTGGGAAATCCATCTTGATCTAAATCTCCCTCTCCCTCTTCTGTATCTAGAATCCCATCATTATCATCATCTAAATCATCCGAATTCTTTACTCCATCATTGTCACAATCTTGATCAACAGTAACTGGTAATGTTATACTGGTTCCGAGAAAATCACATGAGTTTCTTGGGTTTGTTCCATCATTTGTCTCCGTTATATTTAGGACACCATCCCCATCAATGTCTTCATCACACAAGTCTCCTATAGAATCATTATCAAAATCTAATTGATCAGGGTTAGGAGTTGATGGACAATTATCTATACTAATATGAGTGTTGTCATTGTCATTATCAACATCATTATCAAGTGTAACCAGATCAATTCGAACTGTCTCGAAAGATTTAAAATTCGGTTCAGCAGTATTGGGATCAATGCTTATAAGTAATTGAGAGGATATTGGCCCATCAAAAAGTAGATCATCCACTCCCGTTAGAATAACTTGTTGTTCAGTATCCCAGTTTAAAGAAGTAAATATGAGCTGAACAAGGTTTACACTAACCTCAGAAAAGTCAGTCAGTGTTAAATAAAGTACAACCTCGCTCTCAGGCTCTGCAGACAATTTTAAATTGATCTCACAGGTTGTCCCATCTTCAGAAAGTACTTGGGGGTCTGAGTAGATTAAACTGTTATTGGTAGAAGAGGATCCTGTCCCAAGTGGTGAAAAGATCCATATTCCTTCAGAATCATTATCTAAATTAATTAATTGTACGTCTGCAACGTTTGACGCGTCTAGATTTTCATAAACAGGATCTCCAGATGAAGGATCTCCAGTAACAAAAATTCTGATTTGATCTCCATCAATTACGAAATCATCAACGCCATCAATTATAATTTCATTCATTTCAGGTTTATTCCAGTTTTCATTTTCAATACTTATTGATGTATCTGTAAGATCCATCTCTGTGTCAGCTGATCCTGAGGAATATTTAGCTCCCGAAGATGCAGTTATAACAGTACTATCCTGGGGTTCTTCAGATGTTATATAAGTTGATGGAATTTCAAGTGATAACGGCATACTAACAGATGCATTACCTGATGGTTTAGATAATAAATTAAACCTTATTTTGACACTCTCTCCAGATTCACTAGTTGTAAAATCATTATTAGCCAAACTAACAAAAATTCCAGGGTTATCATTGTCTTGGTTAGTCATTGAAATTGGAGCAATCTCTGAAGGTAATATAACTTTATAGTTAGGATCATCTGTAACAATACTTGTTATACTAACCAAATATTCAATCGCACCATCTGTTATTGGAACAATGTCGTCAACTCCATCTATCCTTATGGTTTGTGGTATATCCCAATTAGTAGATGAAAAAACAATTGTTTCATCAGTAAATCCTTCATTTTCATTACTGCTAACAAATGAAATTGTAACGTCTTGAGATGGAGGGGTTGTTAATGTAACAGTGATATAACCCTCATCACCATCTTCACTAGTTAAATTATCTGTTGCAACTAAAGATATTCCTGCAACATCATCATCCATTGTAATCACATTAACTTCTTGAGATGGTTTATCAACAAAGTATGGATCTGAAGAG
>JAQWON010000026.1 GCA_029245825.1 Flavobacteriaceae bacterium | reverse complement strand
AGGTGGAATGGACATAGAAGCGGTAGCAGAGAATACCCCTGAATTGATCTTTACTGAAGAGATTGATCCAGCCCACGGATTGCAAAGCTTTCAAGCCCGAAACGTGGCTTTTAACTTGGGATTGACTGGCACTGCCTTTAAAGGAATGGTAAAATTTATTACTTCATTGTATAATGCCTATGTTGGATCCGATGCTTCCCTTTTTGAAATTAATCCTGTTTTGAAAACATCAGACGACAAAATCATTACCGTCCAAAGCAACGTAATTTAACCCCACTTCACTTGCCTCGACCTCGGTAGGATTTTCCTCGGAAAGATCTCTAAGTTCAGCATAGTCTTTATGACGAAATAAAGCATTATCATCCAGTGTCATCTTTGCGTCAACTGCAATTATTTTTTCGTCAGATGTTTTCAGGACAGGATTAATTTCAAAAAGAGTAGCATCAGATTTTAGATAGGAATTATAAAGGCAAACAATGAATTTAGTCATCTCTTTAAAAGCAATACCTGATAACCCAAGATTAAAAGCAATATTTCTAGCTTGAAAAGACAATAACCCATAATTAGGATCTATTTCTTCAGTATATATGAGATGAGGTGTTTTTTCAGCAACTGTTTCAATATCCATACCTCCCTCAGGTGAATACAAGATCATATTTCTTCCAGTTGACCGATTCAATAATACAGAAACATAAAATTCTTCTGGATCAATTTTTCCAGGATAATAAACGTCTTCAGCAATTAAAACTAAATTGACTTTTTTTCCCTCTGGAGGAGTTTGAGGAGTTACAAGATTCATTCCAATTATTTTATTTGAAATAGATTTTACTTCTTCTAAACTTTTAGCTAGTTTGATTCCACCTCCTTTACCTCTTCCTCCAGCATGAACTTGCGCCTTTATAACGTGAATTTTCGTCCCTGTGTCTTCAGTCAATTTAGTAGCTGCTCTAACAGCTTGATCAGTATTAGAAGCAGTTATTCCTCTTTGAACAGAGACTCCTGATTTAGCTAAAATCTCCTTTGCTTGATATTCATGTACGTTCATAAAGATAGTTTCACTCAAAAATAATAAATCATCACAACAAAACACATCAAAGTAAAGCTATATTTGTTTTATTTATAACAAATTGTTTTATTTTTTTAGATACAGCATTAATTTCCTTTTTGATTGTCTATAAATATTACATTTGCATCCAAAATAATTAGAAAATTGAAAGAAAAATTTTTAATAGATATCGCAAATGAATATGGGTCGCCAATTTATGTTTATGACGCGAACATAATTTCTGCTCAGTACAAAAGATTAATATCATCATTTTCAAAAATAAAATCTTTAAAGATCTGCTACGCAGCAAAAGCACTATCAAATATTTCTATTTTAAGTTTTATCCGCTCACTTGGGGCTGGTCTTGACACCGTCTCAATTCAAGAGGTGAAATTGGGCATAAAGGCAGGGTTTGATCCAGATATGATAATTTATACTCCAAACGGTGTTTCACTAGAGGAAATAGAAAAGGTTTCATCAATGGGTGTTAGGGTAAATATTGACAATCTTTCTTTGTTGGAACAATTTGGAACTAAACATCCAAAAAAACCTGTTTGCGTTAGAATAAACCCTCACATAATGGCAGGTGGGAATAATAAAATATCAGTTGGCCATATTGATTCGAAATTTGGGATATCAGTTCATCAAATTCCCCATATTCTTAGAATTGTAAAAAATACTAAAATGAATATAAATGGTATTCACATGCATACAGGAAGTGATATTTTGGATATAGACGTTTTTTTAAATGCCTCTGAAATTTTGTTTGAAACTGCTAAAAATTTTAAAGATCTTGAATTTATTGACTTTGGAAGCGGATTTAAAGTACCTTATTTTGAAGGAGATATTGAGACAAATATTGAAGAGTTAGGCTTAAAATTAACTCAAAAATTCAAATCATTTTGTAAGGAATATGGAAGGGAAATTGAACTAGTTTTTGAGCCTGGAAAATTTTTAGTTAGCCAAGCAGGATACTTTATCGCTAAAGTTAATGCTATAAAACAAACTACCTCGACTGTTTTTGCTCATATCGATAGTGGTTTCAATCATTTAATAAGACCTATGCTATATGGATCGCATCATGAGATTGAAAACATCTCAAACCCAAAAGGAAAAAAAAGATTTTATTCAATTGTAGGTTATATATGTGAGACGGATACATTTGGTAATAATAGAAAAATATCTGAGATCTCTGAAAGTGATTATTTATTATTTAAAAACTCAGGCGCTTATTGTTACAACATGTCAAGCAATTATAATTCGAGATATCGTCCTGCCGAAGTATTGATAATGGATAATAAATCTTATCTAATTCGAAAAAGGGAAACCATGAAAGATATTTTAAGAAACCAAATAAAAATAGAATTTTCCAATAAAAACAACAGCTAATTTATAACTCCAGATCCAATAAGCTCTTCACCAACATACCAAGCGGCAAATTGCCCTGAAGTTATAGAAGATTGATGATTTTTAAAAACAATAAAAAAACCTTCTTTCTTTTTATAAATAATAGCCTCTTGAAGAGGTTGACGATATCTTATTCTAACCAAAACATCCATTCTCTGATCAAAATCTATTGTTAAATCAGAACGAATCCATTTTTCACTGCCTTTTTTAATCTTAAGAGCTCTTCTAAATAAACCTGTATGATTTGCACCTTCACCAACATAAACTAAATTATTTTTGACATCAGTATTAATAACAAAAAGTGGTTGAGAATGACCTCCAACAGAAAGTCCTTTTCTTTGTCCAATGGTAAAGAAATGAGCGCCTTTATGAGCTCCTATTACTTCACCTTCATTTATTTTATACCTTCTTTTCTTTGATAATTCGTTAAGTAATTTTATATCAAAGTTTTTACCGTATAAATTCTCAGATAACTTTTTCAATTCATCTTTGATTTGAATGATTTTACCCTCTTTTGGTTTTAATTTTTGACTTAAAAATTCTGGAAGACTTATTTTTCCAATAAAGCAAAGTCCTTGAGAATCTTTTTTATCAGCAGTTACTAATCCTATTTCTTTAGCAATTTTCCTAACCTCATTTTTCTTGAGGCCTCCTATTGGAAATATCACTTTTTGAAGCTGAAACTGATTAATTTGACATAAAAAATATGATTGATCTTTTGTTTTATCAACTCCGCTAAGTAAACTATTTACCTGCTCGCCAATAGAATTTTCAAAAGATTTTTTTTGGCAATAATGTCCTGTGGCAACATAATCAGCATCCATAGATAAGGCTATTTTTAAAAAAACATCGAATTTGATCTCTCTATTGCAAATAACATCGGGATTGGGAGTCCTTCCCTTTTTATATTCACTAAACATATAATCTACTATTCTTTTTTTATATTCAACGCTTAGATCAATTATTTTAAAAGGGATCCCTAATTTTTGTGCAATTAGCATTGCATCATTGCTATCTTGAAGCCAAGGACATTCTTTTGAAATCGTAACTGATTCATCATGCCAATTCTTCATAAACAAACCAATCACATCATATCCTTTTTTTTTAAGTAAATAGGCTGAAACACTTGAATCTACTCCGCCTGAAAGAGCCACAACAACTTTCTTTTTACTCATATAAGTTTATTAAAGAGAGTATTAAAATCCTCTTTTTCTTGATTTTTTTTGCTTTTCTGCATCCTCCATAGCCTTCTGGAGTCTCGCAGTGAAACCAGACGCTTTCTTAGGCTTCTTTTTATTTTCCTCTATTTGAGCATGTATTTTGTTATTATCAATAATATAATTTTTGATAACGAGCATTAAAAATATAGTCAACAAATTTGAAACAAAATAATATAAACTCAAGCCACTTGAATAATTATTGAAAAAGAAAAGCATCATTAATGGCATTAAATACATAATAATTTTCATATTAGGCATTCCAGGTTGTTGGGGCATAGTTTGCTGACCCATAGTCATTTTTGTATAAATAAAAATAGCACCTGATGCAAGAATTGGAAATAAACTAATATGATCGCCATAAAGCGGAAAATAAAAAGGTAATTCAACTATTACATCATAAGATGAAAGATCATCCGCCCATAGAAAACTTTTTTGACGAAGTTCAAATGCGATTGGAAAGAAAACAAACAAACCGTAAAAAACCGGAAGCTGAATTAAAGCAGGAACACATCCCGACATAGGATTTGCTCCAGCTTGACTGTAAAGACTCATCGTTTCTTGTTGTCTTTTAATAGCATCATCTTTAAATTTCTTGTTTATTTGCTCAATCTCTGGGCGAAGAATTTTCATTTTGACTTGAGAAACATAAGATTTATATGTAACAGGAGACATGGCCAAACGGGCAATAATTGTCATTACTATTATTGATATACCATAAGGCAAAAAGGAAGATAAAAAACCAAAAAGTGGTAAAAAAATAAACTTGTTGATCCATCCAAAAATCCCCCAGCCAAGCGAAACTGATGATTCTAGATCTCTGTCATAAGATTTTAAGATTTGGTGATCGCTCGGTCCAAAATAATATTCAAACTGAGAATCAAAATTACCGGAAGAATATTTTATTGGAAATGAAATTGAAAAATCTTTTGTATAACGTTGATTTAAATCATCCTTGTCAGCTAAATTAATGGAAGAAAAACTTACTTCAGATATCTTTTCTTTAGGAATTATAATTGTACTAAAAAAATGTTGCCTAAAAGAAACCCATCTAACTTGATTTTCAGCTTCTTTATCTTCTCCAGTGACTGACAAATAATCAACCTTATCCTCTTCATATCCATATGTTAATTCAGTGTACCTGTTTTCATAATCAATACTTTTTGAATTTCTAAAAACTCTATTTTTAATTTCAATTATAGGATTTTCTTTGGAATCTATAAAAGAAGCCATTCCATTTGATTTTAGATCAAATTCAATTAAATAAGTCTTGGGGTCAATCGAATAAATAAACTCAATAAATTCTTGATCTGAAATTTTTGATTTCAAAGAGAGTCTTTGTTTGTCATTTTTAGAACTTAACTCTGTAACAAAGAAAAAATCTTTACTATTTAAAGTCCTTCCATCTAATGTGGAAAATCTTATATTAAAAAAATTATTGTTTTCATAAATTAAATTTAGAGGCTCATCAAGATAATTTTTAAAGTTTTTTAACCATACTCTTTTCAATAAACCTCCTTTTGGGTCTATTTCAATGTAAAGGTTTTCATTTTCTAGAACCTGGACTTCTGATTTTTTATCTTGCATAAGTACTCCATAAACACCATACAGTCTATCGTAATCCTGGCTTAAAACTGAATTTTCTGAATTAGTTGAAGATGGAGTTTCATTATTAGAAATTTCAGAGGTGTTATTAGAAACCTCATCACTTTCTGAAATTTCTTGAGGATTTTCATTATTGAATAGCATCCAGGTTAAAATTAATGCTATTAAAAAAACACCTATGAATTGATATGGATCAAATTTTTTTTCTTCCATCAAAAATTTATTTAGTCTTTGTTGAAGCCTCTATTGATGCTTTTATAAATGAAACAAATAGAGGATGTGGATTTGAAACTGTACTCTTGTATTCGGGATGAAACTGTACACCGACAAACCAGGGGTGATTTAATTTTTCAATTATTTCAACTAGACCAGTTTCTGGATTAGTACCCACAGATTTAAGGTCACCATGAAGTATTTGATTTTTATAAAAATCGTTAAACTCAAACCTATGACGATGTCTTTCCGAAATAATTTCTTTTTTATAAATTCCTCTAACCATACTGCCTTTTTCTAACTTGCAATCCCATGAACCTAAACGCATGGTTCCTCCTTTTATCGTTAGTCTCTTTTGATCTTCCATTAAATCAATCACTGGGTATTTACTTTTATCATTAATTTCAGTTGAATTAGCCTCCTTAAAATTTAATACATTCCTTGCGTATTCAATTACAGCCATCTGCATTCCTAAACAAATTCCAAAAAAAGGAATATTTTTTTCACGAGCAAACGCTATTGCTTTTATTTTGCCTTCTATTCCCCTTTCTCCAAAACCAGGTGCAACAATTATTCCATCAAAACCAGTAAGCAAATCTATACTTTTTTCTTTTTCCAAATGTTCAGAATGCACACTTTTAACTTTAACTTCCACCTCATTATATGCTCCGGCATGAATTAAAGACTCTAAAATTGACTTATAAGAATCCCGAAGTTCAACATACTTTCCAACTAGAGCTACTTCAATAGATTTTTTAGGATTTTTATATTTTTTTAAAAATGATTTCCATTGTTCTAAATTTGGTTCAGAATTTGGCTTTAAATTTAATTTCTTAATTACAACTTTATTTAATCCCTCCTCTAACATTTTTAATGGCACATCATAAATTGTTTCTACATCTATAGATTGAATCACTGCTTCTCTTCTTACATTACAAAAAAGTGCAATTTTGTCTCTTAAATCACTTGAAAGATTGTTTTCAGTCCTACAGACAATAACATCTGCTTTAATTCCACTCTCCATTAAAGTTTTAACAGAGTGCTGTGTTGGTTTTGTTTTTAGTTCTCCAGTAGCTGAAAGAAAAGGAACTAGGGTAAGATGGATTACCATAGAATTATTATCACCCAACTCATATACTATTTGTCGAACTGACTCAATATAAGGAAGTGATTCTATATCTCCAACCGTACCTCCTATCTCAGTAATTATAATATCATAATCTCCAGTATTACCAAGTATTTGCATGCGCTGTTTTATCTCATTTGTGATATGAGGTATTACTTGAACTGTCTTTCCTAAAAAATCTCCTCTCCTTTCTTTTTCAATAACAGTCTGATATATTCGTCCGGTAGTAACATTATTAGCCTGGGAGGTTTTAACGTTTAAAAATCTCTCATAGTGACCAAGGTCTAAATCTGTTTCAGCTCCATCATCTGTTACGAAACATTCGCCATGTTCATAAGGATTTAATGTCCCAGGGTCGACATTAATATATGGGTCAAACTTTTGAATAGTTACTCGAAAGTCTTGAGATTGCAACAACTTAGCAAGAGATGCCGAAACTATCCCCTTACCAAGAGAAGAAGCAACGCCGCCAGTAACAAAAATATATTTAACGATTGACATCCGGCAGAAATGAATTTAAATAACCGGACTCAAATTTACAAAATCTTAACTAAATTAAATGAGTTTTTATTTATTTCTTTATTTCGTATATATCATCCTCTTCATGTCGAAGCAAATAAAACGCCG
>JAQWON010000062.1 GCA_029245825.1 Flavobacteriaceae bacterium | reverse complement strand
TTTTGCTTTCAGAAAAGGAATCTCAGATGATTAAAAATACATGTGATATATTCCACTCTTATGGAAAAAAGGTTTTAGTCGTGTTAAATATTGGTGGAGTTATTGAAACATCTTCATGGAACAATTTACCTGATGCAATTTTAGTTGCATGGCAAGCTGGTCAGGAATCTGGTAATTCAGTTGTTGATATTATATCCGGTATTGTAAATCCGAGTGGTAAGCTTCCAATGACTTTTCCTATCAATTTAAGTGATCACGAATCTGCTAAAAATTTTCCTTCGGGTGTTAAGGCTACTATGACTGACTTTATAATAGGAAGTATAATTGACAGTAGTGAAGAAAAGCCAAAGGAAGAACAAACTAAAAACATTGATTTTACCATCTATGAGGAAGGGATCTATGTTGGATATAGACATTTTGACAAAAGAGATATAGATGTTTCATATCCATTTGGATTTGGACTTTCATACACTGATTTTGATTATACTGATTTGAAAATAAACAAGGGGAAAAACGCAATTAAAATAAATATAAAAATAACTAACGTTGGCTTAGTGCCCGGCAAGGAAGTTGTACAAGTCTATACATCTAAATCATATTCAAATATTGATCGTCCAATAAAGGAATTAAGAACTTTTGATAAAACACCTAGTTTAGATCCAGGTGAAACCATTGAGATAAATTTAAATATTCCTATCTCAGAAATATCTTATTGGGATGAAGAAAATTCAAATTGGAAAATAGAAAAAGGAGTTTATGATATTTTAGTTGGTCCATCGTCAAGGAGCATTGAACTTGTTGGTCAGATTTATTATAATTAATATTTTTCAACCTTTTTAAAGTTAATAATACAATTGTTTACCATTCATTTTATTGCCGGGAATTTAATGGTAATTTTGAATCTGAAATTTTTTTAGATGATATTATTTTATTTGAAAATTAAAGAAGGTGAATTTTAAAAAACCCCTGCATAACAGGGGTTTTTATTTAGGAATCAAGCAATTAGGTTAAAATTAATTTTGCTCAAATAGATTTCCATTATAATATGCAACTTGTCGAATAATTTTACCCTCATTATTGAATGAGTGGGTAAAATGACAGAAAACTCTAAAAACTTTACCGGATTTTTTGTTTTTAAATCTAAAAGTCCACCATGAAATTGCTTCCGATCCATTTCCTTCATAATCAAGTAGATCAGGATATCCATACTCATCAATACTAATTAAATCAAAATTAGATAAAGTGTTGTTAAAACCAGCTCTATTTTCTTCTAAGGATTGGGAACTCCCAATTGGTGAGTTAATATCTGAAAAACGAGCATTTTCATCAAAGAAAGAATATGCGCTATCGTGATCACCCATTTCAAAAAAAGAAATTACTTTTCTTAAAGTCCTTATGTTTTCATGATCCTTATAAATTGTTCCATTTTTAATTGTTTCAAAGGATAGATTATATTTTTGCATCAACCTAGCATTGTAATTGGTTATCATTGCAGAAATTTTATCTCCTTTTTCATTCAATATAAATGATCTGTCATAGGGCATTTCAATTTTAAACCCGTTGTTTTTGTCGATTCCATGAAAAACATCATAGGTATAAACCCAAGTGCCTGATCTTTTGTATTCAAGAGCATCAGGATATGACCCCCCCCTTTTATTGATAGAATAGTTCATCAATGAAGACTTCCAATATTTTGATTGCCAAATTATGTTTTGTTTTGTTGAAAAATTTTGATCTTTATTCATCCATTCACCATTGTAAGCTTTAAAGTCATCGGTTAATAATTCATTCAAGATAGCTTCATCAGCATCTACAAATGCTTTATTAAATTTTTCCACTAGAACAATACCTGGATGTTCATCAAAAATTTTTCCATTTGGATTTTTTTGTCCATTTGCAATAAACGAGACAGTAAAAAGAATTAGTATAAATATTTTTTTCATTTTAAATTGATTATAGTTTTTATATAAGGTTATGAAACAAATATAATGTTTAGATTTAGTTTTTTTATTTAGGAGTTGATATAAATATTTTTTAATTCTTTATGTTTAGCCAACAATTTCTTAAAAAAAGAATTAAATCATTATATTGATATTCATTAAAAATCAAAACCATATATAGTTATGACTAAAAATAATCTATTTGTTTTTATTCTTGTTTCCTTATTTTCCTTCAATCTTCAAGGACAAGATAAACCTGAAAAAAAGGAAAAGAAAGAAAAAAAAGAAAAAACCTTTGATGAAATCATTACTAAAAAAGCTAAAAGCGATGATGGTTTGTTTCGTGTTTATCAAGTAGATGAAAAATTTTATTATGAGATTCCTGACTCTTTATTAAACAAAGAGATGTTAATGGTAACCCGAATTGCTAAAACAACCAGCGGACTCGGCTTTGGTGGAGGGAAGCAAAATACACAAGTTGTAAGGTGGGTGAAAAAGCGCAAGCAAGTTCTTCTTCGAATTGTTTCATATCAAAACGTAGCTGCTGACAGCTTACCTATATATGAAGCGGTAGTTAATTCAAATTTTGAACCAATCATTTCTAGTTTTTCAATAGAAGCAAAAGGGAAGGACACTCTGAAGCCTACTTATTTGATAGATGTAACAAAATTATTCACCAATGATGTCAAAACACTTGGTGTTTCAAATCGATATAAAAAACGTTACAAAATATCTAGTGTGGATACCAAACGTTCTTATATCGAGTCTATCAAATCCTATCCATTGAATATTGAGGCTCGCCATGTTAAAACCTACAAAGCAAGTGAACCTCCATCAAATGGAAGCTTACAAGCTTTTACCGTAGAGATTAATAACTCCATGATCTTGCTGCCAGTGTCCCCTATGAAAAGACGTTATTTTGACCGTAGAGTTGGATGGTTCGCGAGGAGTCAAATTGATTATGGTTTAGAAGCCCAAGAAAGCAGAAAGCGTAAATATTTGGATCGTTGGCGATTGGAAGTAAAAGATGAGGATATTGAAAAATTTAAGCAAGGGATTTTAGTAGAACCTAAAAAACCAATTATTTATTATATTGATCGAGCTACCCCTAAAAAATGGAGAACCTATATAAAAAAAGGTATAGAAGATTGGCAAGTAGCCTTTGAAGAAGCAGGATTTAAAAACGCAATTTTAGCAAAAGATCCTCCTTCAAAAGAAGAAGATCCGGATTGGTCTCCAGAAGACGTGCGTTACTCAGTTGTTCGTTATTTAGCCTCACCAATTCCTAATGCGAATGGTCCTCATGTTAGCGATCCACGATCGGGTGAAATTTTAGAATCAGATATTAATTGGTATCACAACGTAATGACTTTATTACGTAATTGGTTTTTTGTTCAAACTGCGGCAATTAACGAGGAAGCACAAGGAGTTGCCTTTAAAGATGAAATTATGGGACGATTAATCCGATTTGTTTCTGCCCATGAAGTAGGACATACAATTGGATTGCCTCACAACATGGGGAGTAGTGTTGCCTATCCGGTTGACTCTTTGCGCTCTGCTATCTTTACTAAAAAATATGGTACAGCACCTTCCATTATGGACTATGCGCGCTTTAATTATATAGCTCAGCCAGAAGATAAAGGAGTGGCACTTATGCCTAATGTTGGACCCTATGACAAGCATGCAGTTAATTGGGGCTATCGTCCAATACTAGATAAAACAGCTGAAGAAGAAAAATCGATTTTAAATCAATGGATATTGGACAAATCAGATAACCCGATGTATCGCTTTGGCAGCTCACAGTATCCTGTAATTGATCCTTCTTCTCAAACAGAAGATTTAGGAGATGATGCTATTAAAGCAAGTAATTATGGAATTAAAAATTTAAAACGTATCCTTCCAAAACTAATTGATTGGACCTATGAAGAAGGGAAAAACTACGATGATCTTTCCACTCTATACGATCAAGTTTTTAATCAGTTCAATCGATATATGGGACATGTTGCCTCCAATATAGGTGGGGTTTATAAATACAACAAAACATATGAACAAGAAGGAGCTGTTTTTACACATGTAAATAAAAATCATCAAAAAAACAGCATGAATTTTCTACATCAACAGCTTTTCACTACTCCTT
>JAQWON010000017.1 GCA_029245825.1 Flavobacteriaceae bacterium | reverse complement strand
GGAATTAATAAAAATTTTAAGTAAGATTTAAACGTAGAATCTAACTCAATGAAAGATCCCCAAATAATTATTAAAAGAATATAGGGAAAAATTGATATATGATTAATTAATTTTTGAAACTCAAAAATTGTAAGACCAACGAAAAAGAGTAATATCAAATAAAAAATAATTTCATTGTAAAGAAGGGATCCAATAATTGCAAAGGCATAAATTGAACCCGAAAGAGCCCTGATAAAAATTTCTCTCATTAATTATTCATCTTGTAATAACAAATATATATTTTTGGCACTATTGCTATAGGATAAAAAATCATTTTCTTCAATTAGTTTTTTTGGCTTCAAAGTTGTTATATTCGTAGGCACCTTCTTTTTATATTTATTTTTCAACTTAGTCATACCCTCACTCACATCACTTACAATCTGATTAATACTTGAAAATACAATTAGGTTTATTGGCAATTCATTAAGTTTAAAATTTTTTAATTGATGATTACTAATTAAAATATTGCCCTTATTTGCAATGAGAGATTCACATGTGGTAAGGAAAACATTTGATTGATTTAGTTCTAAATTTAATAAGCTTGCACTTAAACCAAATTTTAAAATTAGATTTTTACTGTTGCAGAAAATATTTTTTTCTATCCATTTATTTTCCTGTAAAATGTTATTAAAATTATTATCTGATTCAGAAGCAGTCTCACAAAAAATAAATCTACCTCCTTTTTTTGTAAAATTTTTAGCAAACAAAATTTCAACTGGATCCTTAATTTTAGGCAGAAATGGACTTTGCTCTATAGATTCCTTTAATTTTTTTTTCTTTCTAGAAAAAATGCTCCAAAAACTCACTTTATAGTTATCAACTTTTTCTAGCTTTAGTGCTAGAGTTTGAATTTTTTTCAGTTTCAAATGATCTTTTACCTAAAATAGTAGTCAAATCATCTTTAAAGATAACTTCTTTTTCAAGTAATCTTTCAGCTAATTTTATCAAGTTAGCTTTATTTTTCTTTAATATTTCGCATGCACGTTTGTATTGTCTTTCAATTATAGCTGAAATTTCTTTATCTATTTTTTGAGCTGTTTTTTCTGAATATGGTTTTGTAAAGGTATAATCAGATTGACCAGATGAATCATGATATGTTATATTCCCTAGAGCAGAATTAAGTCCATAAACGGAAACCATAGCCCTAGCTTGTCTAGTTACTTTCTCTAAGTCACTAAGAGCGCCAGTTGAAATTTTATTAAACATTATTTTTTCAGCGGCTCTCCCTCCTAGAGCAGCACACATTTCATCAAGCATTTGTTCCGTTCTGAGAATTAATCTCTCTTCAGGAAGGTACCAAGCAGCTCCTAAAGATTGTCCTCTGGGAACGATAGTTACTTTAACTAGTGGAGCAGCATATTTTAATAACCAGCTAACTGTTGCATGGCCAGCTTCATGAAAAGCAATTGTCTTTTTTTCTTCTTGACTAATTATTTTATTCTTTTTTTCAAGCCCACCAACAATTCTATCCACTGCATCTAAAAAATCTTGTTTACCAACAGATTTTCGACTTTTTCTCGCAGCTATTAATGCAGATTCATTACAAACATTTGCTATATCAGCTCCAGAAAAACCAGGTGTTTGTTTTGCTAAGAAATCTACATCAAGTGTTTTAGTTACCTTTAGTGGTTTTAGATGAACTTGAAATATTTCTTTTCGTTCATTCAAGTCAGGAAGATCTACATATATTTGACGGTCAAACCTTCCTGCTCTCATTAAGGCTTTATCTAAAACATCGGCTCTATTTGTAGCCGCAACAACAATTACGTTTGTATTTGTGTCAAATCCATCCATTTCAGTTAATAACTGATTTAAGGTATTTTCTCTTTCGTCATTAGAACCTGTAAAATTATTTTTTCCTCTAGCTCTTCCTATAGCGTCTATCTCATCAATGAAAATTATTGCAGGTGATTTATCCTTTGCTTGTTTAAAAAGATCTCGAACCCTTGAAGCACCAACACCAACAAACATTTCAACAAAATCTGATCCAGAAAGCGAGAAAAATGGAACTTTAGCTTCACCTGCAACCGCTTTAGCTAAAAGAGTTTTGCCTGTTCCAGGAAGACCAATTAGAAGTGCTCCTTTAGGTATCTCTCCTCCTAGTTTTGTATACTTTTGAGGGTTTTTTAAAAAGTCAACAATTTCTTGAACTTCCTCTTTAGCACCTTCTAAACCAGCTACATCTTTAAAAGAAGTTCTTACATTAGTGTTTTGATCAAAGAGTCTAGCTTTTGATTTACCTATGTTGAAAATTTGTGATCCAGCTCCTCCTGAACTTCCTGACATCCTTCTCATTAAGAAAATCCATACAGCAATTATAATTATAATAGGAATGAAACTAATGATCATATCCATCCACCTGTTCTCTATCGTTTGGAATTCATATCGAAACACAATACCATTTTCTTCAGCTTTTTCAAGTTTTCTTTGAAAAAGTTCAAGATTTCCTACCTCAAATTGATAATGAGGCCCCTCTATATTTTCCTGACCAAGAAAATTTTTTGATTTAATGGAATTATGTTCACTTTTTACAATTGCATTTTGATTTATGGTGACTCTTGCAAGATTTTTATTTATTACAACAACTTCTTCAACATCTCCATTCAGTAGAAATTTCTCAAAATTTGAAATATCTGTTTTTTCTAGATTCTGCCATTTACTATCACCACTAAACATAGTCATACCAATGAGAATAGAAATTATTAATCCATAAATCCAGTATGAATTAAATGTTGGTTTTTCTTGATTATTTTTTTTTGCCATTTTTATTGATAACTAGAAGTAATTTTTTTGATTTTCGCATCTCCCCAAAGTGATTCAAGATCATAGAACTCTCTAACATGTTTCTGAAAGACATGAACAACAACATTAACATAGTCTAATAGAACCCATTCTAAATTTTCAAGTCCTTCAACATGATAAGGCTTTTCTTTTATTTTTTTACTTACATTTTTTTTTATAGAGCCTGATATTGCATTTACATGTGTGTTTGAAGTTCCAGAGCACAAAATAAAATATGAACAAATCGAATTATCTATTTTTTCAAAATTAAGTAATCTGATATCATCACCTTTAACATTATTAATTCCCAAGATGATACTTTC
>JAQWON010000015.1 GCA_029245825.1 Flavobacteriaceae bacterium | reverse complement strand
ACTCTAACAAAGATTCTAATTTGTTTCCAAAAAAGAAAGCTTAACTTTTCCACAAACTAGACAAGTTTTTAACAAAATGATTTTTTTGGGTTGAAAAATTATTTTTTACCTAAATAATTTTTCTTGTAAATTTCCTCTAGTTTTAAATACCACTCTTTTCCAAATTTTCTTTCTAGAGCTTCTTTTAAAAACTTAAATACAGGAACTTTTATTGATTCTCCTAATTTACATGCACTACTGCATATGTTCCATTGATGATAATTTATAGCTGTAAAATATTTATATTTTTTAATTCTTATTGGATACAAATGACATGAAATAGGTTTTTTCCAATTAATTTTTCCGTTATCATATGCTTTTTCAATTCCACATTTTAATGAACCATCAGAACTTAAAACAGAATATACACACTCTTTATTTTCAACTAAAGGAGTTTCAAGTTCACCCTGACTAGTTTTAAAAAAGACACCTTTCTCTCTCAAGGACTTTTTACCTTTTTCAGGTAAAAAGGGCTTAATGCTTGTAATATCTTTTTCCAATAATTCAGTTTCTTTTTTCTCTAAAGGAGCTCCTCCATATCCCTCCACGCAACATGCCCCTTTGCAAGATTTCAAATCGCAAACAAATTTTTTTGAAAAAATTTCTTCTGAAATCAGAGTGTTTCCAATCCTATACATACTGAGTTGATTTGCTTTTTAAATTTATTCGAAATTAATTTTTTTTTCCTTTTTTGATTAGAAAAAACTAATCTATATTTGCCCTCTCAAAAAGATGGATGTGTTTGATTTAAAAGAAATTTTTACAGCTAGTATGGTCCTGTTTGCCGTTATCGATATTATTGGCAATATTCCTTTGATTATTTCATTAAGGGAAAAAGTTGGTCATATTCAATCTGGAAAAGCCTCACTTATTGCAACACTCATAATGATTTCCTTTCTTTTTGTGGGAGAAGAAATTCTTAATTTAATTGGAATAGATGTAAATTCATTTGCTGTTGCTGGATCAATTGTGATTTTTTTTCTAGCCATAGAAATGATTTTAGGAATATCATTATATAAAGATGATGTTCCTGAAACTGCATCAATAGTTCCGTTAGCTTTCCCTATGATAGCTGGCGCAGGAACCATGACATCTCTTTTATCTTTGAGAGCAGAGTACGATGTCTATAATATAATTGTGGCTATTATATTAAACATTATCATAGTTTATATTATTTTAAAGTCTTCTAGAAAAATTCAAATTTTGCTAGGCAAGCAAGGGATAAGTATTATTAGAAAAGTTTTTGGAATTGTTTTATTAGCAATTGCGGTAAAACTATTTGCTTCGAATATTGGTAAAATAGTTTGAGAATATATTATGATTTTTAACTTCACAAGATGAAACTCACAATCAATTTATTTATCCTGATCTCAATTTTTTTATTTGTATTTAATTTATTTCAAATAAATTTTAAAGAGTTAAGCAACGATCAAAACACGATAGCAATTATTGGGATTTTTGCTTCAGTTTGTGCCCTATTAATTTTATTAATTTTTAAAGCCTCGAAGAAGTTTTTTTGAAAAATTATTTGATAGGTAAGTAAGTTAGTTCAACTCCAGCTTTTTCTAAAAACTTAAGTCCAGATAAATCCTTGTATTTTTTTGAATAGACTAAACGAATTATACCAGATTGATGAATTAATTTGCTACATTCTTTGCATGGAGAAAGTGTGATATATAGAGTTGATCCTTTACAAGACTGGGTTGATCCAGCAACTTTTAAGATTGCATTTGCTTCAGCATGAAGAACGTACCACTTGGTATAATTGTCATTATCTTCACAAGCATTTTCAAATCCAGAGGGAGTTCCATTGTATCAATCAGATATTATCATTTTGTCTTTTACAATTAGAGCTCCAACTTTTTTCCTTTTACAATGAGACAATTCGCCCCACGTTTGAGCCATTCTTAAATAGGCTAAATCATATCTTTTTTGTTTTTTATCTAGCATT
>JAQWON010000005.1 GCA_029245825.1 Flavobacteriaceae bacterium | reverse complement strand
ATCAACAGCATATGTTTTATGATCATCAATTCCTGTAGCTACAGGAAAAATATTAGGATCAAAAATTATGTCCCCAGGATTAAAGTTGACTTTTTTTATCAGAACTTCATATGATCTTTTACAAAGATCAATTCTTCTTTTATAGGTATCAGCTTGGCCCTTTTCATCAAAGGCCATAACTATAACAGCAGCACCAAATTTTTTTATTGTTTTTGCTTGATTTATAAAAAGTTCTTCACCTTCTTTTAAACTTATCGAATTAACAACACATTTACCTTGGGTTACTTTTAAACCAGCTTCAATTATTTCCCATTTAGAACTATCAATCATAATAGGAATTTTGGCAATATCTGGTTCAGCTTGAATCAAATTTAAAAATTTAATCATGGCTTCTTTTCCATCAATCATACCTTCATCCATATTTACATCAAGGATTTGAGCGCCTCCTTCAACTTGATCTCTTGCAATTTCTACAGCTTCATCATATTTGTTCTCTTTTATTAATTTTAAAAATTTTCTTGATCCAGTAACATTAGTTCTTTCACCAACATTAACAAAATTTAAATTTGTTCTTAATTCAAAGGGTTCTAGTCCACTAAGAGTAAGTATTCTTTTAGACATTTTTTATTTTTCTAGGAGAGTAGCTTTTTGTCAATTTATAGATCTCTTTTATATGTTTTTCATTAGTTCCACAACAACCGCCTATAATGTTTACTAAATTATCATCTAAATAATTTTTTATTTGAAAAGACATTTCTTCAGGAGTTTGATCATACTCACCAAAAGCATTTGGCAATCCAGCATTTGGGTGAGCAGATGTGTAAAAAGAAGTATTTTCACTTAATGTTTTCATATAGGGGATTAATTGCTCAGCTCCTAAAGCACAATTAAACCCAATACTTAAAAGGGGCATATGAGACAAGGAATAAAGGAAGGCTTTTACAGTTTGTCCAGATAAGGTTCTTCCACTTTGATCAGTTATGGTTCCACTAACCATGATAGGGATTTCTAAATTATTTTTATTTAAATACGTATCTATTGCAAATAAGGCAGCTTTAGCATTTAGTGTATCAAAGATTGTTTCAACCAATAAAATATCCACACCACCTTCTATCAGTCCTTTTATCTGTTCAGAGTATGATGACACTAATTCATCAAAAGTTATTGCTCTAAAACCAGGATCATTTACATCAGGGGAAATAGAAGCAGTTTTATTAGTAGGCCCTATAGATCCAGCAACAAATCTTGGTTTGTTTTTATTTTGATTAGTATATTCTATAGTTAGGGTTTTAGCAATTTTTGCTGATTCAAAATTTAGCTCGTAAACTAAATTTTCCATTTTATAGTCTGTCATTGCAATAGATGTTGATGAAAAAGTATTTGTTTCAATTATATCAGCTCCAGCAACAAGATATTTTCTGTGAATTTCAGAGATTAATTTTGGTTGTGTAATTGACAATAAATCGTTATTACCTTTTAAAGGATTTTTAAAATTTTTAAATCTTTCCCCTCTATAGTCTTTCTCTTCAAGATTATAGTTTTGAATCATAGTTCCCATTGCTCCATCTAGAACTAAAATTTTGTTTTCAAGAGCATTAATAAGACTTTTCATAAAATCACTTAATTATCATAGATGTTTTTGATTTCAAAAATTCAGCAATTCCAAAAAGCCAGGAAGAATAAAAAAGAAATCCTAGTAGAGTACCTTTATAAAAAGGAATAGCCATGGTATAACATGATATTAAGCCAAATAAATCTTTAGAATACATAGACCCAGAAATCCAAACTCCGAAATTTGTTATTATGAAAAAAACTAAACTAGATGCAATGGTTGAAATTAAAAGTTTTTTAAAATTAAATTTCCTTAAACTAAAAATTCCTATTAGTATGATTAATATAAAGCTTGAATATTGCCATAAAAAACCAGAGTAAAACAGAGTAAATTTTTCAAAATAATTACTTAAAAACAAATTATTAATAATTAAATCACTGATAAAAAGAGAAGAGATTGGTATTAAAAAAGCATGAAATCTATTTTTAAAATATGCTCCACCAAATAAAGCGATGGCACCTATTGGAGTAAAATTTGGAATATGTGGAATTAATCTAGAAAAAGAAGCAATAAAGATTAGTATTATAATTCCCAAGTAATTTAATTGTATCTTTTTCATGATAATTCCCAAGTATCCTCATTGTAATTTTTGTATTCTTCTTTTCCTCCTAATGATTTCCAATCAGAATCTTGAGTGAGTCTTGAAGAAATTCCACCTCTAGGGTTACAATCTAAAATTATTCTCAATCTTTTTGGGCTATAAACTTTCTTAATATCATCGTATAATATATTAATAAGTCTTTCATAAGAAATGATCATGTTTCTATATTGTTGAAGATATAATTTAAATGATTTTAATTCGATAATTTTTTTATCTGGATAAAAAAGTAAATATAAAGACGCAAAATCTGGCTGTTCATAAACTCCTAAAAAGGTCAGTTCAGGTTGTTTTAATTTTATTTCATAAGCTTTTTGCGCAGGATTTGGCAAGGACTTTAATAAACTTATATCAACACTTTTAAAAGTTTTTTTCATTTTTTCATTTTTCATAAATAATTAATCATAATTAATTATAATTAATTATGATTTGTTTAAATTTTCAGAAAGATTAGTGCAATTATTAAAAAGAAATACTGTTTTAGCATTTTTTTTAAGAGGTTGCAATCAATCAAATCCTTCCTCAATCATTTACAAAGATAATTGATTTAAGTTAAATGAAAAAAAAGAGAAAATGGATCTATAGTTTTAGTTTTTAGAAAGCAGCTTTAGGAGCTGATGAAATCAACAAAACAATTGAATCTTTTGTTAACGACTAATTTTTTTAACTTTAATAAAAAAAGGACAACTTTGGTAAATACTTTTAAATAACCATTCGTGTTTTTAGTATAGTGATTCTGAAAACATTTTAAAACAGATTCTGCCCTATGAATCGGTTTAAAATACTAAATTTGCGCGTCCTAAAGCTGAGAGGAGGTAGTATTAATTAATCATCTTTCATTTTTGGCTCAAATAAAAATGAATAACAGCATCCCTCAAAACTAATAAAAGCCATATGAGTTTTATTAACAAGTTTTCCCTAAAATGGTAGGAGTAAAAAGAAAAAATTATCCCTCAAGAAAAAAAACATCAGACCATGGGGAGAAAAAAAACTCAAGATCGAAAACCAGAAAAATTTTTGGTCAGGGATACAAAAGCAGAAATCTAAAATCAAGAAACAGATCAGGGGGTAGCAGGTTTAAAAAATCTGATTTGGAGCCCAGCATGATGGTTAACACTACCATTAAAATAAAAGATGATAAAAAGTGTTTTCAACCCCGGGCATTTTATGAACTAGACATTAGTCCAAAACTACAATCCAGAATCAAAAACAAGGGTTATAAAAAAACCACAGAAATTCAGGACAAAACTTTTGAAATCGTATCCCAAGGGGAAAGTGTAATTGGTATTGCTAACACAGGTACTGGAAAAACAGGCGCCTTTTTGATTCCCATCATTAACCGACTTATAAATAATAAAAATAAAAATAAGACCATCGTGTTAATTCCGACTAGAGAATTGGCCCAACAAGTAGAACAAGAATTTAAAAGCCTCAGCAAAGGACTTAAAATTTTTAGTAGTTGTTTTATCGGTGGGACCAATGTCAATAAAGATATTAATAAACTGAGGAGACTGAATCACGTTATAATTGGAACTCCTGGGAGAATTAATGACATGATCAACCGCCGAGCACTGAAATTACATGATTTTACCAAAGTAGTTTTGGACGAGTTTGATACAATGTTGGACATGGGCTTTCTTCAAGAAGTGCAAAAGATAATTAATCAAATGCATAAAAGGAATCAGACTATTCTTTTTTCAGCCACAGAAAACCCAAAACAACAAAACATCATCGATAACTTAGTGAAGCAATACAAAAAAGTGAAAGTATCTGAGGGAAAGGCCAATACTGACAATATTTATCAAGAGGTTATTAAACCAAAAGATGACGAGGAAAAAAACCAAATGTTGGTTGATCTTTTGAGAAAAAAGGAATTCAAAAAGGTTTTGATTTTTTCTGAAACGAAAAGACAGGTTTCTAAATTGTGTAGAGTTTTAAAGAAGTTTGATTTAAAAGTAGATGAGATTCATGGTGACAAATCTCAGCAACATCGCTCCAAAGCGATTCAAAAATTTAAATTGGGAGCTATACAAATAATGGTTGCAACTGATGTGGCCTCCCGAGGCATCGATATTGATAATATTACCCATGTAATCAATTACAGAACCCCCAGTTCCAAAGAAAGTTATATCCACAGAATTGGACGGACTGGAAGAGCCGGCAAAGAGGGCTATGCTATTACTTTCATATAGATCATTGAAATTCCAAACCAAAAACACTAAATTAAATAAAAGTCATATCTTCCTCTATCATACAACCTTTGTATCTCAACAAAGTAAAAGGCTAAACTAAAATTGAACCAGAGGCAAAGAAGGGACTTAATTTTTTAAATTGGTATACAAGCAAAAATCTAAAACGTATGAGATTAAATTTTCACACAATCTTTTTTATAATTTTAATTATTTCATGTAGTAAAAATGAAAATACTAGGGAGGAAATTAATTGCGAAGGGGAATTTTCAACAAATAATGTGCTAACGAATATTGATGAAGAGATCTATAATGATGATGAATCTGTAAATGCTTATAGTAAATATTCATGGACTTCTGAAGGGACAAATAGAATTTTGTCAGGGAATGGAATCCCTAACCATGAGGTCGGCACTTTCCCAAACACCAATAATCCAAACACTATAAGTGAACAAACAGTAAATGAGATATTCACACTTTGCCCAACAATATTTTCTGAAAGCGGGTTAGAAGTAGTTGGCCCAGCGTTATCTATTGCCTATGCAATAAATAGTGTAAAATTTGATCCAGCAACTGCTGGGAAGTGCAATGATTTAGGAGAATGTAGTTTAGCACAGGGGCAAGGAAACTGGAACATTGAAGCTCTTGGGCATGACACATTTGATTTTGGAGATGACATGAATCATGCACATGTTCAGCCAAATGGCGCATATCATTATCATGGGATGCCTGAATTACTAATGGAATTTTTGGGCAGTAATCAGGGCATAACCCTTGTTGGATGGGCATCAGACGGGTTCCCAGTTTATGCAAGAGATGGATATTCTAATGCTAATGATTCAGCAAGTCCAGTAAAAGTTCTTAAGTCTAGTTACCGTTTGAAATCTCAACTGGACACAAATAGACCCAACATTTTAACAAAATTAATAGGTGGTCGAGGAGGAGATACAACACCAAATACTACTATTCCACTTGGGGCATTTACTCAAGACTTCGAATATGTTGAAGGACTTGGAGATTTAGATAGGTGTAATGGCCGATTTGGAGTTACTCCTGAATTCCCTGATGGGATTTACTATTATGTCGTTACAGATGACTTCCCTTTTTTTACTAGGTGTTTAAAAGGGAATACAAACTCTAATTAATTAATGAAGAGTCATATTTTGGAGAGTATGTTTTTTATTATTAGTTATTTGTTAGGATCAAATGGAAAAGAGGAGTGATGTAAGTCAATTTTCAACGCCCCTTTAATTAATTTATATCCAAAGGTGTATTCTACTTTGGCCTCGTTGCCATCAATATCAGTAAAAAAATAATTGCCCATAGCTATGGCACGGTTTTCTTCTATAATTAAATTAGAATTATCAAATCTAACTTTAGTCCATGGCTGAATAGCAAAGCCTTTATCTTCCTCACAAGCGCGATGATCACCTGCAATAAAATAAGATAATGCTTCTGGTTTTGTAGGTCTAAATTGCTGTATAGAACATTTAGTTGGTTTAAATGATACTGTACCTAATTCAAAAGCATATAAATCATCAATAAATTTATTTGCAAAGTCTTCACATGCAGATCTATCATCTTTTAACGATCCTATTTTAACTACGCCATCACCCCATGTGTTTTGAGCATTTTCTACTTGTTGTTTTGTAATCACGAATCAAATTTACCTTATTTTTTTATTTTATGAATTACTCATTCCACTTGATGGTTTTAAGCGATTCATACATCAGTCTAATTTCAGCCTCTGAATACATATAGCCTCTTTGGTTTTCAAAGGTAAAAGACACTTCTCCATTATCTGCAGCAAAGAAAAAATGATATTCAAATTCTTTCATGCTCCCGTCTTCATTCCAAATGGACCCCCAAAATTTAGCTCTAACAATGACCCCGTCTTCATCTTCATAAGCAAATCCCCTAAAATTTGAATTTAAAGCCCCCCCCTCTTGCCATGCCTCTTTATGTTCCTTGATTAAAGCTTCTTTGCTTTTCCATTCCCTGTATGGAGGAGGAGTTTCTTCACTAATATTAATACTAAAGTTTCGTTCCCTATCATCTTCATTTTCTCTTTGAGTAATTCGCGTATCCCATGTTTCATTACTTATAAGCCGGG
>JAQWON010000001.1 GCA_029245825.1 Flavobacteriaceae bacterium | reverse complement strand
CCTATATTTTTTTTTTTTATTCCAAGTTCTTTTTCTACTCCTAATTCAACAGGAAGCCCATGAGTATCCCAGCCAGCTTTTCTCTCTACTTTATACCCTTTTTGTGTTTTATATCTACAAAAAATATCTTTTATTGTTCGAGCCATAACGTGATGAATTCCAGGCGTACCATTGGCAGAGGGAGGCCCTTCATAAAAGACAAACGAGGGACTATCTTTTCTAGATTCAATACTCTTTTTGAAAATTTCTTTTTCTTTCCAGAAGGCTAGCATCTCTTTTGAGATATTAGTCAAAGACAACTCTTTATATTCTTTAAAAGCCATTAAAATTATTTCTTCTGATAGTTCGTAAAAATAATTATTTTATATATAAAATTTGGATGAAGTAATTATAATTTCGTTTTAATGCCAACATAAAAACTTCTCCCCTCGGATGAAATTCCTGAGGCAAAAGTTCTGTAATGAATATCAAAAATATTTGTCACTCCAAATTTTAATTTTGTTTTATCTGAGAACCTATATTGAGACAAGAGGGATAAAGTATTCCATTTTGGGCCTCCCGCATATTTTTCTCTTTCATCAGTAGCATTAAAATTAGTTATTGGGGTTTCATCAAGACCGTCTTCTCCACCCCAACTATATTCATAGGGATTCTTAGAAGCACTAAATTTCCAATTAATTTGTGCAGTTATTTTAGGAGATTCATAATTAAAGTAGAATGAGCCAAAAAGAGGGGGGATAGATGGCATTGGCCCTGCAGAATAGTCTTTATTTCCCTTCGTAAAAGTTATATTGAACTGAGAATTAAAGTTTTTATTAAGTTGATAAGAAAATTCTGAAGAAAGCCCATAAATAAATCGATTCCCTAGATTTTTATTTGCTTGGGTTATTACTTCATCACCATTATAAATAATAGTTTCTAAACTTTCTGTTGTGGTATCTCCAAAAAGTGAAAAAATAGATCTAACAATATGCCTGGAGACAAGAGTGTAATAACCTCTTAAAGAGGCAAAATTATTGCTGTTCTCAGAAAAAATAATTCCTGCATCAAAAGTATAAGCATATTCTGGTTTTAAAAATGAATTTGGAACAAGAAGGAATCCTGAATTTTCTCTAACCTTTCCAATGTCATCAATATTTGGATTTCTAAATCCACTTGAAATAAGGCTGCTTAATTTCCATTTCTCTTGTAAAAGATATGTTAAGGCAATTGTTCCAGTAAGAGCTTCTTTTTTAAGATTTAAAGAAGAAAGCAGCTTGTTAACTCTTGTCGAATCATTCCATTTTGCTTTTAAAAGAGTTGAAGTGACCCTAAGTCCAGCATTAAAAGTAAGTCTTTCACTTAATTCGTATATAAAATTAAAATATCCAGCATAGCTAGAATAACTACTTCCATCATCAGGGTATCTAGATGGAATAATGTTTGAATTAATTAAATCTAAAACTCTTTGATTATTAATTACTAAATCTTTGGAAAAAGCATTTGAATCAATTGAGTTATGGCTTACTTCGAAACCATAAGAAAAAGAAATATTTGATCCACCATCACCGCTAAAATCAGTATTTAAACTTAAAGCATTAACTGTTTCATTAAAATAAAATCTTGTAAGCTCATCAAATTTTCTGTTTATGCGAGACTCCTGAATTTTTTGAAAAGCACCTGTTATTGTTCCTTTTTTTAGCCATGATTTGCCTAAGAAAAATTTCAGTTGAGGAGAAATAAATAAACGTTTTTGTGGGCCATAATACCATTCACTGAATTTGAGATTCCCATTCTTAATTTCAGATAATTTGTCATATCTAGGGACATCAGAAGATGAAGAATACTGAAGATTAAGGTTAAGCAACATATTTTGTGGAAGTCGTATAGAAAACTTTTGAAACAGATCATACTGATTATATCCTGTATTTTTCTGCAAGTTAGGATTAGAGTTATAAACTGGTGATGGGGAGTAATTATTTCTATTATTTTCTGAATAAAAATTTGTCAATCCCCATTCTGAATAATTATGGGATCTATTCTTTCCAGATAAAATATCTCCAAAATTTGAATAACTAAAACTTGTAATACTACCCCACTTTTTAAAACTTAAAGAAGTTGTTAAATTATTTACACTTGAGGAATTTGCAGTATTAAAAGAACTAGAAAATTCATGGGAAAACATATTTCTGCTATTTATCTCAGGAGATTTTGTATAATAGTGAATAACTCCTCCCAGAGCATCAGATCCATATCCAACAGATGAAGAGCCAAAAACTATTTCTACCCTTTCTATATTGTGAGGATTTACGGTAATAGCATTTTGAAGGTGACCAGACCTGTATATGGCATTATTCATTCTAACTCCATCAACTACCAATAAAACACGATTAGCTTCAAATCCTCTTAATACTGGGCTCCCACCTCCTCCTTGGGATTTTTGAATTCTAACACTTGGACTTATTTCTAAAATTTCCGCACCACTGAGGCCTGATCTTTTCTCAATTTCTTTAGCAGAAACAATTGAAACTTTTTCGGCAATTTTATTAGCAGATGTTTTTGATCTTGCTACAGACAGAAAAACTTCTTTGAGAATTTGATTTTCAGGAATCATTTTTAACGATTTCATATTCATATCAATTAAATCAAAAAGGTTAATTTGTAAATTCTTGTATCCTAAAATTTGTAAATTCAGAGAATCATTTGGAGAAAAAGTTTCCAGTGAGGCCTTCCCATATTTATCTGTTATTGTGCTGTTAGATTTATCTTGATTAAAGATAGCAACACCTTCAAGAGGCTCTCCAGAATTATTATCTTCAACCCAAATTTCCTGAGCATATAAATTTATGCTGAAAAAAAGGCACAAAAATTTGACCATATACTTCTTAGAACAGATCATTTAATATTTTATATGACTTTAAATTATTAAAACTTTGTAAATGTATACGAAAATATTGTATTAAATTATCAAGAATATCATTGCTGAAATTACTGGAAATAGATAGTGAGTTGATCTGATCAAAAGATGTATTTAGTATTTTTTTAAACTCTCCTAGAGATTTCCCTTTTATTGAATTCCCATGATTTTCAATGCCTGAAAAGCAACCCGTCTCAAGATCAAAAAAGGAATTGTTAATATTTTCTATGTTAGGATAAAACCCTAAGAAACCGCTAAGTTCTATTAAAAATTTTAAATAAAAGGCAGATGAAATTCTTTTCCGTTCAAGATCTAAAATAGACTTTCTAAGGAAATCAAATAATTTGATATTAATGCCACCATCTTCAGGTAATGTTTTTTTTAAAATTTCAGAGATAAAAAGTGCGGTGTTATTTTTCTTTATATCTAAATGAATTTCTTGAAGGGGTTCAATAATTTTAATTTCTTTAAAAAAGTGAAGGTTTTGGGATTTATTCTTTTGATAATTTGTAATTATTGAGAGGATATTTAGGGGCTGAAAAAAAGACCTCCGAATCAATCCTTTTTTAGACTTTAAAACGCCTTTTACTATGAATGATTTTAAACCTAATCTTTCGCAATAGCAAGAAACTATTAGACTAGAATCGTTATATTTTAGAGTACTAATTACAATTGCATCTGTGTCAACAAGCATCAGGGAGATATATTTTTATACAACTCCTTGTGCTAACATTGCTTCTGCAACTTTAACAAATCCAGCAATATTTGCTCCCTTGACATAATTTACATATTCTTTTTCTGATCCGAATTCAAGACAGGATTTATGTATATCTGCCATTATTTTTTTTAGCTTTTCATCTACTTCTTTTCTAGACCAACTATATCGCAGAGAATTTTGAGCCATTTCTAAACCTGAAACTGCAACACCACCTGCATTGGATGCTTTCCCTGGGGCAAAAAATATTTTATTTTCATAGAAAAATTTAATCGCCTCAGGAGTAGAGGGCATGTTAGCTCCTTCACCTACACAAAAACAGCCATTTTTTACTAGAAGTTTTGCATCACTAAAAGTTAATTCATTTTGTGTAGCACAAGGTAAAGCAATGTCACAAACTATTCCCCATGGTTTTTTGTTTGCTTCAAATATTGCTTTAGGGTATTTTTTTTGGTATTCTTGAATTCTCCCTCTTTTTATATTTTTGATTTCCATTATATGGGAGAGTTGTTCCTTACTAAAGCCTTCTTTTTCATATATGTAACCAGAGGAATCAGACATGCAAAGAACTTTTGCGTTCAGAGACAAACATTTCTCAGCTGCAAATTGTGCTACATTTCCAGAACCAGAAATAACAACTTTTTTATTTTTAAATGAGTTTCCCTGGTTTTCAAGCATTTTCTCAGTAAAATATACGACTCCATAACCTGTGGCTTCAGGTCTTATTAAAGATCCGCCCCAGCTTGTTCCTTTCCCTGTCAAAACTCCAGTGAATTCATTTTTTAATCTTTTGTATTGTCCGAAAAGATATCCTATTTCTCTACTCCCCACACCTATATCTCCAGCAGGTATATCTCTATTGGGGCCAATATGTCTAAAAAGCTCCGTCATAAAACTTTGACAAAATCTCATTACTTCAGTATCACTTCTCCCTTTGGGATCGAAATCAGCACCTCCTTTTCCTCCGCCCATAGGAAGGGTTGTGAGACTATTTTTAAAAATTTGCTCAAAAGCTAAAAATTTTAAAACACTTAAATTCACATTTGGATGAAACCTTAAACCACCTTTATATGGGCCTATTGCAGAATTCATTTCGACTCTGTACCCTCTATTGACTTGTATTTCTTCATTATCATCAATCCAGGCGACTCTAAATGACAGAACTCTTTCAGGCTCAACCATTCTTAGAAGAATATTTTGCCCATAATAAATTTTATTTTGAACTATATAAGGGATTACATTTTCAGCAACCTCTGTTACTGCTTGCATAAATTCTGGTTCATTTTGATTTCTAGAACTCACTTCTTTTAAGAAGCTATTAATTATTTTTTCCATCTAGATTAATAATTTTAAATAAAGTTACATTATTTAGATTGAAAACTATTTGCTTAACCAAAAAGATAATTAATCAACTCTTCAATCTTTGAGACAGATATTATTTCAGTTTTATTATTAGATTTTTGAATTTTACTAGATTTAGAAGTAACAAAATTTTTATATCCTAATTTTGAGCATTCTTTTATTCTTTGATCTATTTTTGAAACAGGTCTAATTTCACCTGACAAACCTATTTCTGCGGAAAAACAGTGTTCTTGAGAAACAGAGATATCATGATAGCTAGATAATATGGCAGTTATAACAGCCAAGTCAATAGATGGATCCTCAACTGATATCCCCCCCGTTATATTAATGAAAACATCTTTTGTGCCAAGAGTAAAACCAGCTCTTTTTTCAAGTACTGCCAGAAGCATATTTAATCTCTTCGAGTTAAATCCATTACTTGTCCTTTGAGGTGTTCCATATACTGCCGAACTAACTAGGGCTTGAACCTCTATCATTAAGGGTCTAGAGCCCTCTAGAATACAAGCTATAGCATGGCCACTTAAAAACTCTTCTTTATAAGGAATTAGCAATTCATTAGGATTAGAAACAGCTGAAAGTCCAATGGATTCCATCATGTAAATTCCTATTTCAGAAGTTGATCCATATCTATTTTTCTTAGCTCTTAGAATTCTATAAACATTATTTCTGTCTCCTTCAAAATGAAGAACTACGTCAACCATGTGCTCAAGAATTTTAGGGCCTGCAATTTGACCGTCTTTTGTTATATGACCAACTAAAAAAACCGGGATATTAGTTTTTTTACAAAACTTTATAAATTGTTCAGTACATCCCTTTATTTGGGAAACACTACCAGGACTATTTTCAATATTTATTGATTTAAGTGTTTGTATTGAATCTATAATAACGATAGCTGGTTCAATTTTTTTTATTTGATCAAAGATATTTTCAATCAATGTTTCATTAAGTATATAGCAGTTATTTGAAGATGATTTTATTCTTTCTGCTCTTAGTTTTATCTGATTTTGACTCTCTTCTCCACTAACGTATAAGGCTTTAAAATTAAGGTTCATAACAATTTGAAGCAGAAGTGTTGATTTTCCAACTCCTGGTTCGCCTGATAAAAGAATTAGAGATCCTGATATTATACCAGTTCCTAAAACACGATTAAGTTCTTGGTCAGAACTATCTAAAATAGTTTCATCAGATTCTCTGATTTGACTTACCTGAAGGGCATTAGAGGCAGAATTATTTATTTGATTTTGAGCTTTCCAATTTTGCTGTGATTCATTCGAAACAATTTCTTCTAAAAGAGAATTCCATTCTTTACAAGTATTGCATTGTCCTTGCCATTTTACATGCTGAGCTCCACAATTTTGACAGAAAAAAGATTTTTTAATTTTATTCATTTAATCATAACCTTTTTATTTTTTTACTAGAGGTAAAATAAAAAAAGATAGCCCTCCACAGAAAATAATCATTGCTGTCTGAGCAGTCCAAATAATCCATCCGAAAGCTAATCCAGAATCATATGAAATTCCAAATGAAAAAAGAGCTAAGGATATTGAATAAGGATAAATCCCTATACCCCCATTTGTTGCAGAAATTGTCAGGCCTCCTATTACAAAAGCAGGAATAAGCTCAATTAAGGACAGAGATTCTGTTTCAGGTAAAGACCATTTAATGACATAAAACATGGCAACATACAATATCCAAATAAAGAATGTATGAAAAATAAAAGAAGATTTTTTTTCAATTTTCTTCAATGAAATAATTCCTTCCCATAATCCAGAAAAAAATAGTTTGATATTTTTTACTATAGTATAATTTAATTTTTTTAAAATAAGAATCCAAATGAATGCTAGAATGACTAAAAGAAATATGCTAAGGAAAATATTGTTAAGTTCAAATTTTTCGATTGGCAGAAAGGAGATTACCAGATCAAAATGAATTATTAATGCAATGAAAAAAAAACAAGTTAGAATAATTAGATCAATAATTCTCTCAGCTATAATAGTTCCAAAACTTTTTTCAAAAGGAATTTTTTCATAGGAGCTCATTACAGTTGCTCTAATGATTTCTCCAGATCTAGGGATCCCAAGATTAGCAATATATGCAATAAAAACTGATAGAGTTGAATTTAAAAATGTTGGCTTATATCCTAATGGGGAGAGCAAATATTTCCATCTATAAGCACGAGACAAATGACTTAAAAACCCTAAAAAAGGTGATAATAATACGTATCTATAATCCGCATTTTTAATGGACATTAAAATATTTTCTCTATCCTGTTCAGTGGTACTTTTAAAGCTCAGATATATAAAAAAAAATCCAATTAAAAGAGGAATTAATATTTTAAACATTTTGATTATTAATTTCAAGCTTAAAAAATATTTACCATTGAATTTACACCTAAAGCTAAATTAATAATTTAAGATAACTCTATATTATCAATTAATTTAGTATCTCCTAATTTAACTGCAATAAAAGCTCTATTTCCAGAGATTAAATCTGTAGAAGATATTTCTGATAAGGTCTTTTGATTAGCAATAATGAAATACTCTAAATTACATTCCTTCATCTTTAAAAACCTAAAACTTACAAGATCAAGAATTTCTTCATATGAATTAACTTTAGCCCTTTTTTTTACATCTAAAAGACATTTATATATTTCTGGAGCAATCTTTTGCTCAAGGCGAGTTAGGTTGCTATTTCTTGAGCTTAGAGCAAGACCATTTTTATTTCTTACAGTTGGACACTGAATTATTTTAGTTGACATCCCGAGACTTTTATTTAAATTTCTGATTATTTGTAGTTGTTGATAATCTTTTTCTCCAAAATATGCATTTTTAGGGTTAAAGGTTTTAAACAAAAATTCAATGATATTTGCTACTCCATTAAAATGATTTTTTCTTTTTACACCCTCCATCACCTTATCTAATTTATCAAAGCTATATTTGTTTGGTTTAATTTTACTGCCATAGACATCTCCTTGATTAGGGGCATATATTTTTATTTTATCACTTATTTCAGATATCAATAAAGCATCATTATTTAAATTCCTTGGATAATTTTTTAAATCAACTAAATCATCAAATTGCATGGGGTTTACAAAAATACTGACAATTACAGATGAGTTTTCCTGGAAAGCTTTTCGAATAAGAGATAGATGCCCTTCATGTATTCCTCCCATTGTTGGAACTAAACCCAAGGGGCCTTTAAGTTTTTTGAGAGTATGTAATAAATCAGATTTTGATTTAAATATTTCCATTAAAAGAAATTATAAGTTACTAAATATAAGCTTTATAAGATATTTAAGGATAAATTCCTTAATTTTGCCAAGCTTTTTAGAGTTGAAAAACTAAATGAAAAATAAGAAAGTACTAATCATATCCTCAGAAGTTATCCCTTATTTGCCTCAGACAAATCAGGCCTTAAATTCTTATGAAATCCCAAAAAGTGTAAACGAAAATGGAGGTCAGACAAGAATTTTTATGCCAAGGTATGGTCTTATAAATGAAAGAAGACATCAGTTGCATGAAGTAATCCGCCTATCTGGCATGAATCTAGTAATTGATGATGAAGACATGCCTTTAATTATTAAGGTTGCATCTATTCCAAAAGAAAGAATGCAAGTTTATTTTATAGATAATGATGAATATTTTAAAAGAAGAGGGGCTTTAAGAGATGAAAAAGGTAAACTTTTCAATGATAATGATGAGCGAATGATTTTTTTTACAAAGGGAGTAATTGAAACAGTTAAAAAATTAAATTGGTCTCCAGATATTATTCATCTTCATGGATGGTTTACTTCATTATTTCCTTTATACTTGAAAACTTATTACAAGGATGAGCCATTGTTTGCTGAAAGTAAAATCGTAATATCTGTATACAGCAAGGATTTTGATGGTGTGGTATCAAAGAAAATTGAAAAAAAAGTTAGTTTTGACAAAATACCTTCAGAAGAAATTCAACTTCTCAAAAGAGCTAATTATGAAAATTTAATCCAATTAAGTTTAAATCATTCTGACGGCTATGTTGTTGCTGATAATGGAGCTCTAAAAAAAATTGACAAACTAATTGAAAGCAAGGATATTCCAGTCATGGATTTTGATCAAACTAAACAAGACAAAGCTTTTGTAAGTTATTACTCAAATAAGATCTTTTAATTTAAAATGGATTTCAAGGGTTTTTTAAGAATATTATTGTTTTGCCCATTGATATTTGTCTATTGTTCAAAGGAATTTCATCCTGTAGGAGTATCTATTTTAAATGAAACAGTTTTTGATTCTAATAAATTAGAGACTCCAATATATTCCTATCAAAAAAAAACTGATTTTTTCCAAACAGATGGTTTGCCTCTAGCTCAACTAGGAGAAATTAATCATCCAATTTTTGGTTTATCAAAAGCAAGTATAACTTCTCAATTAGCAATTCCAATAAGTAATCCCGTTTTTGGAGACATAAGTGAACAAAATGAGAATCAAAACAATGATGATCCATCTAAAATCACGGAAAATGAAACAGTAACTCAGGTATATTTAGAGATCCCCTTTTTTAACAATCTCAACGATAGAGATAGTGACGGGGTAATTGATGAGTTTGATATCGATCCTAATGATCCATTAAGTGATAGTGATTCAGATGGAGTTGCTGATTATTTAGAGACTCAAGATGGATCAAACCCTCTTAGTCAAGATTCTGATAATGACGGTATTCTTGATGGGGATGATCAAGATAATTCTGGATATGATGTAGAAAATAAAGTTTATCAAATTGATTCCATATTTGGAAATAGAGATGCAAGTTTTAAGCTAAAGGTTTATGAATTAACATATTATTTATCTTCTTTGGACCCTGGAAGTAATTTTGAGTCGATTAATAAATTTTATTCAAATAGAGATTTTTTTGACGAAGGCTTTTCAGGTGAAATACTATACGATTCAATTTATAGTCTTGATTTTAATGAGCTGAGATTTAATTTTTCTGAAGATGATTCATCAACCCCTGATGTTAACGAAAGAGAAAAGGTTGAATCGAGATTAACTCCTAGAATTAGAGTTCCTCTAAATAAAAATTTTTTCCAGACTAATTTTCTTGATAAAGAAGGAAGTCAAGAATTAGAGAATCAAGATAATTTTTCTAATCATCTAAAAGGTATTATTATAAGAGCGGAAGATTTTTCTGACAACCTATATATGTTGCTTGACATAAGCCAGGCTAATATAAAGGTAGAATACGAATATGATAAGTATAATAAGAACGGAACCGAAGATGATACTTCTGATGATTTTATTGAGAAAGGGAATAAATCAATTCCAATTAATTTAGGAGGATTTAAAATAAATACCATCTTTAATAATAATTATGATCAAGAAATAGAAAATCAAATTTCACTTTCTAATGGAGGGGATCCGGCTAGTAAGATATATTTAAGCGGCTCTTCAGGACTTCATTGTAAGTTAAATTTATTTTCCTCAGAAAAAGAATCAAGTATTATATTAAATGACCTAAGAAATAGTAACTGGTTAATTAATGAAGCTAGTATTAATCTTTACATAGACCAATTCAATTTTTCACTTTATTCTGACCTTGGGATAATTAACAGATTATATCTATATAATTACGATGACAGTAACCCATTAAACGATTATGTTGTAGATGAAACAGTAAGTCAAAATCCTGATGAAATTCAGAATACAAAACTATATTATGGTGGTATACTTGAGTATGATGACAATGGATTACCCTACAGGTATAAGTTTAGAATAACTGACCATATAAAAAGAATTATCAGAAATGATTCTACAAATGTTGAATTAGGCCTTGTAGTTACCTCAAATATTGATGATATAAGTTATAGAGCGGCAATGGTTTCTGATCAAATTATAAAGTATCCTTCTGCAGCTATTTTAAATCCATTAGGTGTTGTTTTATATGGATCTCACCCTGAAGAGGAAAATAATTCAAATAAAATACAACTCGAAATTTTTTATACTGAGTTTTAGAGTTTATTGATTATATATTTGAAACATAATCCATAATTAGAGGGGCATGTTCTCTAGAATTTTCAATAAACCACTTGTTAGTTTTCAAACCGCCGCAAACAACGCCAGCTAAAAAAACACCTTCAACATTAGATTGCATGTTTTTTGAGTCATAATAGGGTGTTTTGAAGGCGTCTTGTTTAAATTTAACACCTATTGTTTTTAACATATTAAAATTTGGTTGATATCCTGTCATTGCAAGCACAAAATCATTTTCTATTACTACTTCTTTGCCTTCACTTTCAAATTTTATATTTTTTTCTGTTATTTCTATGATGTTAGAATTAAAATAAGCTTTGATACTTCCTTCTTCAATTCTGTTTAAAATATCTGGCCTGACCCAATACTTAACATTTTCACCAATTTCACTTTCTCTAATGATCATGGTAACACTTTTGGCTCCTTTCCTTTGTGTTTCAAGGGCAACATCAACAGCAGAGTTTGCAGCTCCAACAACTGCAATATTCATATTAAAAAACGGATGAGCTTCTTTATAATAATGAAGAACCTTGGGGAGCTCTTCTCCAGTTACGTTTAAAGGGTATGGGGAATCATAGAAGCCAGTTGCAATCACTATGTTTTTAGATTTATATCTATCTCCTTTTGTGATGACTTCAAAATGATCACCTGCTTTTTTTATAGCTTCAACAGGAGTATATAATTCCAGATTTATTCCCCACTGTTTTACTACTCTTCTATAATACTCTAGAGCTTCTGTTCTTGTTGGTTTATTACCATGTGAAATAAAGGGGACACCTCCAATTTCAAGTTTTTCTGCAGTTGAAAAAAATGTCATATTTAGGGGGTACCTGTAAAGAGAATTGACAAGAGGTCCTTTGTCTATAACTAGATACTTAAGGCCTCTTCCTTTAGCTTCAATTCCACAAGCTATTCCAATTGGACCAGCTCCTATTATTATTACATCCAAATTAATTATTTTTCCAAGATTCAAATGTAATAATTAAAAAATCAAACGAAGTTAATAGTTTTTTACTATCTAAAAATATTTTTAATAGATTATTTCTATAATAAAAGATAAAACAATCATTTTATTCAGACGTAAAAAGGAATAAAACAACTAATTATAGAAAATATCTATTATTTTCTACAGAATAATAGATTTTGTCTTAAGTAAAGAGAGATAATCATTGGTGCTTCCACTAGAAAACAAAAATTGATGAATGCTCCAAACTCAAGATTTTCGCCAGATAGAGTGTATGTTATAATTGGTACAATAAGCCACCAGAGCATAAATATAATTGGCCCTAGACAAATTTTAACAGAGCTATAAAAAACAATATCCCTAAATTTAGAAATGACATTTTTTATTACTAGTAAAGGCAGAAAATTTGGAATTGAAAAAAGCAAAATTAGTATTTCTAACAACCTAGGGTTATTCGAGAAAATTTTTTGTCCAAATCCTTCTGTTTTTAATGATCCTTTTTCAATTCCTTCTTTTAATTCATTAAACTCTAGCTTAGTATTTTTAGGAATGATCATTTTCTTCTTTTCAAAATATTGATCATTTTTATCGGGAATCCAAATACACTGTTTCATTTTTTCCTCAAGGCCCTCCCTTAAAAGATTAATATTTTCTGCATCCGAATTATTGTCATTTAAAAATTCCTTTACATTTATGGGTTTTCCATAAACTAAATGCAAATCAGACCAAGCAATTTGATGATGACCATAATTTATACCTACAGGGACAATGTAAATGAGTGATTCAGGAGATTCAATTTGAGCTTCAAACGCTAATCTACTGCTGCCTTTTGAAAGCCTTTGAAGGAAGTATTCGTTATGATGTGCTGCTTCTGAAAACATCATAATGCATTCTCCATTTCCTAAAATTTCTCTGCATTTTTCAAATATTTTATCATTTTTTTTAAGATTTGCATATCCATTTCTAATTCTATAAACAGGAAGCATTCTAAGAGCATCCATAAACCATTGAAAAGGCCCACCAAAAACATCGCTTCTAGTTAATGAGGTAACAGGTCTATAAATATTTGATCCTACTAATAAAGGATCTAGTAAAGCTCCTTGATGATTTGGAGAAAATAAAACTCCACCGTCTTTTGGGATATTATTTAAACCATAAACTTTTACTCTTTTAAAATAGAGTCGAGCAGCGAAGTAAAAGAAATATTTTATGATGTTATAAAAGACTTCTTTCATTGATAATAAATTTTAATTTTTTGAAAGATAATAATTATCCCATTATACATTAACAATTCTTTACAGCAGTATAAATCAATTAACTACCTTTTTGTGAATCTTAAACATAAAAACTTATATTTACTACATGCTCTTGGCAAATTATGTCCCATTTGCATGACAAACAAAACAAAGATATTAAGATGAAAAATTCTGAAAAGTTTGACTTTAAATTTTATGAATGGGAAGAAAAATTAAAAGATAAGCCTTTTTTAAAACAACCATTTGGAGAAAAATGGGAAGTATATACATGGGGTGAAGTTGGTAATATGGCAAGGAAATTAGCCAATGGGCTAAAATCACTTGGCCTTAGAGAAAATGCCCATATAGGATTGGTCTCTAAAAATTGTAGAGAATGGATTATTGCTGATTTAGCAATTTTAATGGCGGGTTATATTTCAGTTCCTTTTTTTCCAACTTTAGGATCAAAGGAGATAAAAGAATTATTAAATCTGGGTGATGTGGATGCCCTTTTTGTTGGAAAGATGGAGATTTGGGACGAAATGAAGAAAGGGGTTCCTAAAGAAATGCCAATCATAGCTTTTCCTCAATATGAGGGAAATTCAAAGGTTAGTGAAGGCTATCAGTGGTTTGATTTTATAAATAAATTCGAACCAATTAAACAAGTACATGTCCCTAACCTAAAGGATCCTTGGACAATAATTTTCACCTCTGGAACTACCGGGACACCTAAAGGCGTAGTTCTATCCTATGGAGCGAATGATGAAACAAAGGTTCTTACTCAAGATTCAAACCCTCTTAAAATAAATTTTGACGGAGACAATCACTTCTTTTCTTATCTACCCTTAAATCACATTGCCGAAAGGATTGTAGTTGAGCATACTTGCTTTAGATTTGGCGGAACTATTTCATTTACTGAATCCCTAGAAACTTTTGCCCAGAATCTTCAAGTAACTCAACCCACAGTATTTTTTGCTGTACCCAGAATATGGACTAAATTTCAGCTTGGTATACTCGGAAAATTACCACAGAAAAAGCTCAGTACTTTATTACGTATTCCCCTAATTTCAGGTCTTTTAAAAAAGAAATTCAAGAAAGCTCTAGGACTTAGTAGAGCTAGGGCTAAAGTATCGGGAGCTGCCCCAATGCAAGAGAGTCAAAGGGTTTGGTTTAGAAAAATAGGGATTGATATAACCAATGGTTATGGAATGACTGAAAATTGTGCTATAACAACTCAACTAGATGGGAAAATAACTAACAAACCTGGCTCTGTTGGCCTAGCTCAAACAGGAGTTGAATTAAAGATTGATCCCAAAAATGGAGAAATTTTAATGCGAGGACCATTTTTAATGGATGGTTATTATAAAGATAAAAAGACAACTGAAAACACAATAGTAGATAGATGGCTTCATACGGGTGATCAAGGATATATGGATGAAGAAGGGTTTCTCTTTATTACCGGCAGAGTCAAAGATACATTCAAAACATCAAAGGGGAAGTTTATTGAGCCCCTACTATTGGAACATTATTTTGGAGAAATATCAGATTTTGAACAAGTTTGTGTTGCTGGAATAGGTCTCCCTCAGCCAATTTGTTTAGCAACTTTATCTGACATTGGCAAAGGAAAAGAACAATCTCTATTGGAAGAAGAATTAAGAACTTTACTCTTAAAAGTTAATGAGCCTCTTGATAGCTACAAAAAGATATCAACTTTGATCGTTCTCAATGAAGATTGGAATGTTGAAAATGGAATGACTACTCCAACTCTTAAAATTAAAAGAACTGAGATTGATAAAAAATACATGAATAATTTCTTTGATTGGCATAATGACGAAAAAAATGTAATTTTTGGATAAGACCCTCTCTAAGGCCTTAATTATATAGGATATTTGCAAAAATAATTGTGAGATAATAATCTCTTTTATCCCTATAAAACAGATGTAAATCAAATAAAAGGTACTATATTGCTTTAACAAAACCAGATATTAATTAATTTTTTAAAACATGAGAACTAAATTTTTACTTAAAACAGCATTGCTATTTGTATCTATGCTGTTTTTTAATTTTGCCCTAGCGCAGACCACCATCAGTGGTTCTGTCTCCACAGGAGATCAGGAAGCGCTTCCGGGCGTGAATATTTTGATTTCAGGAACTAATTTTGGCACTTCAACAGATTTTGATGGTAATTTTACCATATCAATATCTATGCCACTTCCTGTAGAACTAGAAATAAGTTATTTAGGATTTCAAACACAAATTATTGAGGTCACTTCGGAAGATCAAGAGATTTCAGTTTCTTTATCTCCCGGAGGAAATGATCTAGATGCTGTAATAGTATCAGCTTCAAGAAAGAGAGAGAAAGTTTTAGATGCACCTGCATCTGTTTCTATTGTTAGTTCAAGAGATATTGAAAATTCTGTTACTGCAGTTGATCCAGTTAGGAATTTAATGAATGTCCCTGGAGTTCAACTACAACAACAATCGGCTAATTCATTAAATATTGAGATGAGAGCTGGTGCTGGTGTTTTTGGCACTTCAACTTTCCCTATCCTTGACTATAGATATTTAGTAACTCCTGCTGCTGGAACCTTTTTTACTTTCCAATCAGGTCTTTCCAATATCGATATTGACAGGATTGAAGTTGTGAGAGGATCTGGATCTGCTATGTATGGACCGGGTGTAACTTCAGGTGTAGTTCACTTTTTATCAAAAAGCGCTATTGACCATCCAGGAACTACAGTTGAATTTATGGCTGGAAGCATGCAGCTTCAAGGATTCACATTAAGACATGCGTGGGCTAATGATGATAAAACATTGGGATATAAGATAAATGCAAGCGTTAGAAAAGGTAATGACTTTCAACTAGATCCAGTTGAAGATGCTGGTAGAATTGCTGCACTTGCTACAACAGTTTCTCAACCATTAGTAAAAAACAAACAGGTTAATAACACTGCTCCCGGGCAAATACTTTTAGCTCAGCCTGACCTAGATCAAGATGGTGATGGAAACCCAATGATCAATGAATTTAAAAATCAATCTGCCAATTTTACTCTTGAATATCGCCCCGACACGAATACTTCAGCTGTTTTAGCTGCTGGTATTGCAAATGGAGGAGGATTATTTTTTAACTCTCAAGGACCAGGTTATACTCAAGGAACTGATTGGTGGGCACAAGCTAGATATCGATCTGGAGGACTTTTTGCTCAGGCTTATTACAACGCAAATGATGGTGGAACAGCTGAGAACCCTACATTTTTATACAACACAGGTCTTAGACAAGTTGCTTCGAGAAATTCTTTGGAAGCTCAGATTCAGTATAATTTTGATGTTCCAGATTTTTTAAATACAAACTTTACAATAGGGGCTGATTATAGGGACACGGAAACGAATTCTGATTATACCCTTTATGGAAGATTTGATGATGATGACCAGTATACAATAATGGGAGCTTATGTTCAAGGTACTTCGGCTTTAACTGATAAACTTGACTTAAATTATGCAGTAAGATATGATACATTTAATTTCATAGATGAGGGAGGACTCTCCCCTAGGGTTGCTTTAGTGTATAAGGCTGATGAGAAGAATACTTTCAGAGCATCTTATAATATTGCTACCACTGGGCCAACTTCCCTGCAACAGTATATTGACTTCCCCGTTTCTACGGTGCAAGCTGCTGTATTTGATGTATGGTTAAGTGGTCAAAATGATGTTCAAACCATAAATCCAAATGGATTTATTGACTCAACATTATTGCCTGGAGACAATGATTTCCCAACCAGTATAACAGGATTACCTCTAGTAGTTCCTTATCAAGCTATTAGTGCTGCTGCTAATGTTGCAATCAATCAATTTATCGCAGGTGGAATTAATCCATTAACAATGTCACCTGATCCTCAAGTTGCTGCTCTACAGCCTTTTCTTGGGATTGTTAATGATTTTCTTAATGCTTATACAGGCCCTGGTGCAACTCAGATGACAGGATCAATTTATGCCTATGATGTTTTTGATTTAGCCAATGCTGCTGCAGAAAGTCGTTTGCCAAGAGCATTTAACGCTGCTTTATCAGGTGCTGAAAAATCCAAGATAGAATATCAAAATTCTTTTGAAGTTGGATATAAGGGAATTTGGGAAGACAAATTAGGTGTCTCAGTAGATTTTTATACTTATGAGAGAAAAGGATTTACTCAATTTGCTGCTGTAGGCCCTAGTTATTGGCTGATAGCTGATGCTGCTCAAATGACATCTGACATGGCTATCGCCGTTGGAACTGATGCAGCAGCTGGTTTAACAGCTCCAATTACGGCTGCAGTTACTGCTGCAACAACAGCTGCATATCAAGCAAATGCTGCGGCTCTATCTTTAGACTTCGCTCAGATGGCTGCTGGTAATATACCTGGAATTCCCTCTTTAGCTAGTACTGTAGCGGCTACTGTACCAACAGTTGTTACTGGATTAGCCGGCATGATCGGAGGAGTTTATGGCAGTGCCACAGGAAATGACGCAGAAGGCGCAGCAAGCTTTTGGAATGCTGCAAGTGCTGCATTTCCGATATTTGGCGCCATTGAATCTGCTCAATCTCCTAAGGGAGACGGAATGGTTCATTCACCTGCAGGATATAGAAGATTTGGTGATGCTGTAAGGAGTCACTGGGGTACAGACATAGCTTTAGAATATTATCTCAATGACAAAGTTACTCTTTGGGCAAATGGATCGTATTTGAGTCAAAATTACTGGGCTGTTGGTGATGATGATCTTCCATTTGAAGCTTACTTGAATACTCCAAAGGTCAAATACAGAGGAGGAATTATGTATGGCGGGATAGGTAAAGGAATGTTTGGAAGTATAACTTATCAACACGATGATACATTTGAATCAAATCAGGGAGAATATGGCGGTACAGTCCAGGAAAAAGATCTTATCGATCTTAATCTTGGATATAAGTTTGATAATGGAGTTAATCTAAACTTATCAGCAACTAATTTATTTGATGAGAAGTATAGAGCAATGCCTGGAATGCCTGTAATTGGAAGAAGAACAGTTTTAACAGCAACATATTCTTTCCAATAGAAAATTAATATAGTATCTGGTGCCCTGAAAAGTATTCATTATGGGTGCAGTGAAGGGAATAGAAAGAGCAACAATTGTTGCTCTTTCTTCTTTAGGATAGTTTAGTAATATCAATTGATTATCTAAATTAAAGCTAGATAATTTATCATGTTGGATTAATTTAGCAGTTATTATATATTTTAATTATTAAAATTTTTTTGATTTAATATCTGAAAATGTATTCTAAAGAATTATTTAAAGGGGAAGTGATTTTAGTTACCGGTGGGCGAACTGGAATAGGTTATGGAATTGCAGAGCTTTTCATTGAGCTTGGAGGGCTTGTAATAATTACTTCTAGAGATAAATCAAATTTAGAAAAATCATCAAAAAATCTATCAAATAATGGTGAATGTCATTATAGGGTATGTGATATTAGAAAAACAGAAACAATTGAAGATTTAATTAATTGGATAGATAAAAAATTTGGTAAACTTGATGTTCTAATTAATAATGCTGGAGGGCAGTTTCCTGCACCTGCGGAGGTAATGTCTCAAAAAGGGTGGGCTGCAGTAATAAATAATAATTTAAACGGAACATTCAACATGAGTCATTCTTGTGCAAATAAATTTTTTATCCCCCAAAGCCCAAAGGGAACATAGTTAACATAACAGCAAATGTCTTAAGAGGGTTCCCAGGAATGGCTCATACTGTGGAGCAGCTAGAGCAGGTGTTGAGAACCTAACCAAAACGTTAGGACAAGAAATGGGCTGAATACAAAATAAGGGTAAATGCTATTGCTCCAGGAATAATAGCTACTTCTGGCTTGGATTCTTATCCAGAAGTATTTAAATCTTTTTTTAAGGAAATTGAGAAAAAGAATCTGATGAATAGATTTGGAACTCCAAAAGATATAGCCAATGCTGTCATATTTCTTGCTTCGCCACTTTCTTCTTACATTAGTGGCATCAATATCCCGGTGGATGGACTTGAACATTTATCAGGTGATAGAATGCAGTTATTTAATATGATAAAGAAACTTATTTAAAGTGAATGGAATATTTTAGAGAAGAGCATGAATTATTTAGAGCAAGCCTGAGGGATTTTCTTCAAAGAGAGGTAGTCCCTAAAATTGATGAATGGGAAAAAGAAAAGAGAATACCCAGAGAGATATGGAAAAAAATGGGAGCTATGGGATATCTTGGACTATCATATCCCAAAAAGTATGGAGGTAGTGATTTAGATTTTTTCTTTGATGTTGTTTTTAATGAGGAACTAGGGAGAATAAACTGTGGAGGTTTTACAATTGCTCAACAAGCTGCCCAGTATATGGCCGGCCCATACATAGTTAAATATGGTTCAGAAGTCATTAAGCAAAAATACCTGCCAGGAATAACCACAGGAGAATTAATAGGCTGTATAGGGATAACTGAACCTGACGTAGGATCTGATACACAAAAAATTAAAACCAAAGCAATTAAAAGCGGGAATTATTACGTGGTTGATGGATCCAAAACCTTTATAACAAATGCCTATTATGGCGACTTTGTAGTTGCTGTTGTCAAAACAGATCCAGATAAAGGATCAAAAGGAGTTAGCCTATTAGTAATTGATCTAAATTCTGAAGGAATTCAAAAGAACAAACTAAATAAGCTTGGATGGCATTGTTCAGATACTGCAGAATTAAGTTTTAACAGTGTAAAAGTTCCGGTTGATAATCTAATTGGGGAGGAGGGCTCTGGCTTTAAATATTTAATGAATGGATTGCAGCTAGAAAGATTATGTTTTATTCCTTCCTCAGTTTCATCTATGGAATATGCAATTGAAATTTCTATGGAATATATGTCTGAGAGAAAAGCTTTTGGAAATACACTTGACACTTTTCAAGTGCTAAGGCATCGCATCGCCCAACTTTCCTCTGAAGTTGAAGCCCTTAAAGCTTTTGGCTACTATTGTTGTAGTATTTTTGGGCGTGGCATGTACGATGTAAAGTTGTGTTCAATGGCTAAGTTAATTTGTACTGAGCTTCATGAAAAAGTAGCAACTCAATGTTTACAGTTTTATGGAGGCTATGGATATATGGAGGATTATCCCATGGCAAGAATGTATAGAGA
>JAQWON010000056.1 GCA_029245825.1 Flavobacteriaceae bacterium | reverse complement strand
AATGAACCTTGTTCTTTTTTTTAGCCCCTTGAATAATTTCTGTTAAATCTTTCATAGAGCTAATTTCATATAAATTTTTTCAATTAAGCTGGGAATTTTTTTCTGTACAATTTTTTTCTGAAGGTAATTTACCACAATAAGAACAAGGTTCATTTTTATTTTTCAAAAAAGGATTTTGACTAGCACATGTTCCAGAAAATTTCCCATTTTTTTTGCCCCATATTTTTATAGAAATTCCTGCAATTGCAATGCTAACAAGAATAAATGTTATTAAAAATAATTCCATATAAACCAAAATTAAAAAAATATATTTCTAAAATTTAATTTTATCAAATCAAAATCAAGTTATTTGATCTAAATTGCCGAAAACAATTTTAAAATAATAGTAAAGAAATACTAATGAGACAGAGAATTTTAAAAATGCACCAGACAGAAAGCCAATAAAAGCTCCCAGTGCAGCTTTTAAAGCAGTTTCTGATTTTTCTGGCTTTGCAATTAGCTCCCCTAAAAAAGCCCCAAAAAATGCTCCAATAAGAACACCTAAAGGCCCCAGAAATAAAAGCCCTATAACAAGACCAATTGTCGAACCCCACATTCCCCATTTTGTTCCTCCAAATTTTTTTGCTCCAAGTGCAGGTATTATATAATCAATTAAATAGACTAAAATTGAAATAACAAGAGTTACAGTTAAAAAAAAAATTCCATCTAATTCAAGGGTTTGATGAATAATCAATAACCCAACCCAACCAGTAATTGGCCCAGGTATTATGGGCAAAAAACTTCCTATTATTCCAAGAATAATAAAAACAAGTCCCAATGAAATAATTAAGAAATCCAAATTAATATGATTATTAAATCACACAAAATTAGAGATCTTTAATAAGATTTTTTCTTAAAAGTTGTAATTTTATTAAATACTATTAAAGATACCTTGTAATGAAAATTATTAAAAATTTGCAAAGTTTAATTTTAGCGACTATGCTACCAATAATTATTTCATGTAATCTTTTTGAATCTTCTGAGGTCTCTGAAAAAGAAATTAAGTCCGCTTCAACATGGTCAAATAATGACCAGCCTCCAACCTATCCAGAATGTGAGACTTTATCTTTAGATGCTCAAGTTGATTGTATGTTTGATATATTGGTATCCTATATTACTGAATATGTATATTCCTCTAATATGATTGCAAATGGAGATATAGACGAAGAAATTCTCCTAGTTATTAAAATAGACAAAGAAGGTTTTTTTAGTTTATCTGAAGTTCAAAATTATAGAAACACGATTGAATTTTTGCCTGATATTGAAAGTTTACTAAGGGATGCAGTTATATCTCTTCCACAGGCTTTACCTGCCACAAAAACTAATGTCGGTACTTTTGTTGAAACAAAATTTACTTTACCCATTCAAATAATTGCATCAGCTTCCGAATGATAACTGAGGAAAAAATTATTCTAGGAATAGATCCAGGAACAGCAATAATGGGTTTTGGCCTAATTAAGACAGTTGGTTCAAAAATAACTTTGCTTCAATTAAATGAATTAAAAATGCAAAAGTACAAGGATCACTATATAAAACTCAAACTCATTTTCTCAAGAACTATAGATTTGATTGAAGAATTTAAGCCAGATGAAATTGCAATTGAAGCACCTTTTTTTGGCAAGAACGTACAATCGATGCTAAAATTAGGAAGAGCTCAAGGTGTTGCAATGGCAGCAGGACTTTCTCGAGAGATTCCAATTATTGAATATTCTCCAAGAAAGATAAAAATGTCTATTACTGGAAATGGAAATGCCAGTAAAGAGCAAGTAGCAAAAATGCTTCAAAGTCTTTTAAAAATTAAAACCTTGCCAAATAATATGGATGCAACTGATGGTCTGGCCGCAGCTGTATGTCATTTTTTTAACAAGGATAATTTAGACTCAGGAAAAAAATTTTCTGGATGGAAATCATTTCTAAATCAAAATCCCCATAAAATTAAAAAAGTATAATTTTTTATTATTTCACTTAAAATAGTTTGATGGCTGGAATTTACATACATTTTCCTTTTTGCAAACAAGCTTGTGATTATTGCAACTTTTATTTTTCTACCAAAATGAATAATAAAGAAGATTTAATTTTCTCTTTAAAAAAAGAGATTGATTTACGGCATAATGAATTAAGGACGGATACTTTGGAAAGTATATATTTTGGTGGAGGTTCTCCATCGCTTCTTAGTTTAAATGAAGTGAATGGTATAATGTCTAAAGTAAAAGAGAAATTCTTCATTTCAAATAAAACGGAGATAACTTTAGAGTTAAATCCAGATGATGTTTCAAGAGAATATATTGAAGGTCTAAAACAGATAGGAATAAATCGGTTAAGTCTTGGCGTTCAATCTTTTTTAGATAAAGATCTTCTGATGATGAATAGAAATCATTCATCAATAGAGTCTTTAAAAGCTTTAGAAATTGTTTCAGAAATCTTTGAAAATTATTCTATAGATTTAATTTATGGAATTCCAGAAAGCAGCCTTAAAGATTTCTTATTTAATATTAATAAAGCATTGGAGTTTAAACCAAAGCATTTTTCATGCTATGCACTGACTATTGAGCCAAAAACAGTTCTTGATTATAAAGTAAAAAATAAAAAACTCTTTATGCCGATTGATAAATTGGTGAAAAAACAATTTGATGAAATGGTTTCAATTTTTGAGAAAAAAAATTATTTGCACTATGAGATTTCTAATTTTGCTAAATCAGATTATCAATCAATTAATAATTCTAACTACTGGCTTGGAAAACAATATTTAGGTATAGGACCATCAGCTCATAGCTTTGACGGTAATTCAAGGAGAAGTTGGAATGTTTCAAACACAAATCTTTATATGAAGTTAATTAAAGAAGGTAAACTTTTTCTTGATGGAGAAAATTTGACAACATCAGAATCTTTCAATGAATATATCATGTTAGGTCTTAGAACTTCTTCTGGTGTTTCTGTCCAAAAGATTGAAAAAATTTTTGGAAGCATATACTTAAAACATTTAATGAAGCAAGTAGAGAGTTACATAGATTCAAAACTTTTACATTTAGATGGGGATACTATAACAATTACTTCCAATGGTAAATTTCTATCAGATAAAATTGCTTCAGATTTATTTAAATTATAAACTTAATAATTTAGTATTGAGTTTATTTTGAAAAATTGTCGTAAAATAAAATAATTGTTTCTATTCCTCTATAAAAATTTTTGACACCAAAGTGTTCATTAGGCGAATGTATTGCATCACTATCAAATCCAAATCCCATCAAAACTGTTTTGGAACCAAGAATTTTTTCGAACATTGGAACAATAGGTATACTTCCACCATCCCTTTTTGGTTTGGGTTTTATTCCAAAACTTTCCTTATATGCTTTTTCAGCTGCTAGATATCCTGAATTATTTATTGGCATCAGATAAGGCTCTCCTCCATGATGAGTCTTTACTTTTATTTTTACATGTTTTGGCGATACCTTTTCAATATGTTTTTTAAACAAAGAACTAATTTTTTTCCATTTTTGGTTTGGCACAAGTCGCATCGATATTTTTGCATGGGCAGTACTAGCGATAACAGTTTTGGAGCCTTCTCCCATGTATCCACCCCATATTCCATTAACATCTAATGTAGGACGAATAGATCTTCTTTCTTCTGTATTGTATTTTAATTCACCATCTGTAGATTTTATATCAAGTGATTTTCTAAAGTTCTTTTCGTCCAGTTCTGAAAAAATAATTCTTTCTCTCTCTTTTTTTGATAGTTCAATTACATCTTTATAAAAACCTGGAATTGTAATTTTATTTTCCTTGTCATGCAGTGATGCAATAATTTTATTTAGAACATTTATTGGATTAGCCACGCTTCCTCCATACAATCCAGAATGTAAGTCCCTATTTGGACCTAAAACACTTATTTCCATATAACTTAATCCTCTTAAACCAATAGTTATTTTTGGTTTTTCTAGGCTTCCAATCCCCGTGTCAGATATTATTATTATATCAGATTTCAATTTTTCTTTAAATTTATTTACATAGCTCTCCAAATTCTCACTACCAACTTCTTCTTCGCCTTCAAATAAAAATTTCACATTACACTTTAGTTTATTTGAAGATTTAAGAATTTGAAAAGCCTTTACATGCATATATAACTGTCCCTTGTCATCACATGAACCCCTTGCAAAAATTGCCCCATCAGGGTGAATTTTTGTATTTTTAATTACAGGTTCAAATGGTGGATTTTCCCATAAATCAATTGGATCAGGAGGCTGGACATCATAATGCCCATAAACTAGTATTGTTGGTAATTCTTTTGAAATAAAATTTTCACCATAAACAATTGGATGTCCTTTTGTATTCTCAATTTTAACTTTTTCACATCCTGCATCTAGAAGTTTTTCAGCAATCCATTCAGCTGCTTTTTTAACATCATTTTTGTAATTAGGATCTGCACTTATGGAGGGTATTTTTAAAAACTCAAATAACTCATCTAAATACTCTTTTTTTTCAAATCTCATTTCAACTGAATTTTAAATCTAAATTAACAAAAGCTAGTTTCTTTTAATCACTCTAGATCAATTTTATCAAAACTTGATTATATTTACCGGCAAATTAAAAGCGGGTGTGGTGAAATTGGTAGACACGCTAGATTTAGGATCTAGTGCTTCACGGCGTGTGGGTTCGAGTCCCTCCACCCGCACAATCAATTCCTAATTCAAACTTATTACAAGGGTTAAAAGAATTTTTAATCAAAAAGGTTTTTGGAGTAAAAAAAATTAATTACCTCTTTTTATCTTAAAGCCATCTAACTTAATATCGTCTAAACCATCTTTATCAAAAGGATATTCCATTTGATCCTGAATATTATATAATGAAATTAATATAAACTCACTAAGCATAACAATAAAGTATGTTAATGGCTCTGATCCAACGGCGTCCAATCCTATCTTATTAACAACAGCCGGTGTGTAAATAACAGGGAAGAGGTATATGAAAATTAAACAATATGCTTTTAGACTTATTGGTGTTCTATGAGTATGAATAGCAAGTAAATTTTCTTGTGCAATATGTACATCTCTTATAAATCTGAATATTTTTTGCCTTGTTCCCCCTTGAATATTTTCCTCATTTTCTCGAACAAAAGCAAAAATTGCTTCTGTTTTTTTGTCAATATTTTTAGTGTTTGTATCAGATTGAGAGAGATGATCTAAGAAAGAATCACTTAGATCAATCAATAAATTTTTAGATTTTTCTTTGGCTTCATCGCTGAGATTTGGACTATTCACAAAGAAATATTCAATAGTTCTTAGGGCTCCTCTATATAAACTTAAATGCTCTAATGCTTTTTCACGTCTTCTAAAAGCACCTCTTATAGCAAAAACTAATGGGAAAATTATTGCAATACTTATAAGGGTTAAGTCAATATTATAGACTATTCGAAATTTATAAGCGAAAAAAGGTAACGCTAATGAGAGCAGAAGCGTTATCAGTGTTCTATGATTGATTATTGAAAGATATCGTATCACGACTTTTTTTATTAAATTAGCCTCTAAATCTATTAACTATATTATGAAAAAACAAGTATTTTTTATTCTGAGTTTTATTTTATCTTTTCAAATATTTGCTCAGGACACTGAAGGCAGTAATTCCCTGTTTGAAGATCAGACGCCATTAAAAGTTAAAATTAACTATTCAAATAAGGAAATGAACAAGAAAACAAATGATTCAACCTACATTACAACTGATCTTTCATATATGGAAGGATCATCTTGGAAAACTTTTGAAGTAAATTTAAGAGCAAGAGGTAATTTTAGAAGAGCTAAATGTTATTTTCCTCCTATAAAGATGAAAATAAAAAAGGCTAATAGAGAGGGTACTCTATTCTCTAAAAATAAAACATTAAAACTTGTTTTACCTTGTCTACAACAGAAAGAAAAAAATGACAATATTATTCAAGAACTTTTAGGCTATAAGTTTTATGAAGTATTTTCTCCATATCATTTTAAAACAAGAGAATTAGATATTGAGTTTGAAGAGCCAAAAGGTAAAAAGACAAAAGTTTATCAATTAAAGGGATTTTTAATTGAAGATGATAAAAAAGTTGCGAAGCGTTTTGATGGAAGAGTTTTTGAAAGGTATACACATCCATTAGCTATGGACGCTACTACATCTGTTCAAAATACTTTTTTTCAATATATGATCGGGAACACAGATTTTTCGGTTGCATATCAACATAATGGTAAGTTATTATTTGCAGACAAAAAAATCATGCCTTTGCCTTATGATTTTGATATGTCTGGATTGGTAAATGCAAGTTATGCTGTTGCTAATGAAACTCTAGGTATTTCATCTGTACGTGAGAGAAAATATAGGGGATTTAAAAGAGCCCAAACAATTATTGATCAGGTAAGAGATGAATTTATTTCAAAAAAGGGTAGAATTTTTGAAATAATTGAAAGCTA
>JAQWON010000079.1 GCA_029245825.1 Flavobacteriaceae bacterium | reverse complement strand
ACCTCAGATAGGAAAATCTATACGTCTTTTTGTTATAGACACTAAACCTTTTTCAGATGATGAAAAGCTAACTAAAAATGAATCTCAAGAATTAGAGTCTTTTAAAAAAGTATTTATTAATCCTCATATTGTTGAACAATCAGGAGAATTTTGGAATTTTAATGAGGGTTGTCTCAGTATACCAGAAATTAGAGAAGATGTTTCTAGAAAAGAAAGTATTAAAATTAATTTCTTAAATGAAAATTTTGAAAATCAAACATTAGTTCTAAAAGGTCTAAAGGCTCGTGTGTTTCAACACGAATACGATCATCTGGAAGGAGTTTTATTTACTGGCAGATTAAGTTCACTTAAAAGGAGATTAATTAAAGGCAAATTAGAAAACATTATGAAAGGTAAAATTCTAACTGATTATAAAATGCTTTTTCAAAATAAAAAGAAATAAATAGATTTAACAAATACAAATGGATTCATTTAAAAAGTTGATTGAAATAATGGATAAACTTCGCTTGGAATGTCCTTGGGATAGAAAACAAACATTTGAAAGTTTAAGGAATTTAACAATTGAGGAGACTTACGAGCTTGCTGATGCAATTATAGATAAAAAATGGGACGATGTTAAAAATGAATTGGGAGATTTGCTTTTACATATAGTGTTTTATGCAAAAATAGGAAGTGAAAAGAAATTATTTGACATCAATGATATTATTAATCACGTTTCAAAAAAAATAGTTGACAGGCATCCCCATGTTTTTGGAGATAAAAAATTTTCAACTTCTGACGAGGTGGTAAAAAGTTGGGAATTAATAAAACTTAATAATTCTAAAGGAGTTTTAAAAGGTGTTCCAAATAAACTTCCAGCCCTTATTAAAGCATACAGAATACAACAAAAAGTTTCAGGAGTGGGATTTGATTGGAAAAATAAAGATGGAATACTCGAAAAAATTGATGAAGAAATATCTGAATTAAAAGATGAAATTGTTAAGAAGGATAAAAATTTAACTGAATTAGAATTTGGAGATTTTTTATTTTCAGTAGTAAATTATGCAAGATTTTTAGATATTGATCCTGAATTGGCACTTGAAAAGTCTAATAAGAAATTTACTATACGTTTTGAGAAAATGGAAAATTTAATAAGAAAGAAGGGACTTGTTTTAAGTGAAATGGATCTTACTGATTTGAATTTATTATGGGAAGAAGCTAAAAGTATTTAATTATTTTCGGCTTCAGATTTTATTTCTTTAGTTTCCAAGATCTTATTCCTTTTTCTTTCAATTGATTTTAATCTTGACAAACAATTATCTAAAAAATCAGATTGAATTTTATAATCAGAAATTTTTTCTAAAACTTCTTTTATTAATGGGTTTTCACTACTTGAATCCGAAAAAAAGTCAATATTGTTTTCTAGTTGGAGAACTTTTGATTTCACATCTTCAATTTTTCTTTTTAGAGCTAGCAATTCATCTTTTATTTTGTTTGGATCTTTTTCTATACCTAGGATTTTAATGTTAAATTTAACAGATTCATTATCTAATTTTTTAAGTTTTAATGAATCGATTAATTTGTTTAGTGCAGAAGAAAAGTTATTGAAAGAAATTAAATAAGCAGAATTTTTTAAACTTCCTATAGAATTAAAATTTTCCCACTTTTCATTTATGAATTTGTTTAATTCTCGAATTTTTAAAGGCATTTTTTCTTTATCTAGTGAAGATATAAATTCATCTTTTTTCTTTAATATTTTTTCATCTTCTTCACTTATTTTTTTGTATCCCTTTTTTAAACTTTCAAAAAATAGATTACAACTTGAATTAAATTCAACCCATAACTTCCGCGAAATATTTTTTGAAACAAAACCAATCTTGGCCCATTCCTTTTGAATTATTTTCATTTCTTCACTATGACTTGACCAATCTTCTTTTTCAAGTATTTTTTTAACCTTGTTAATTAAATCTTTTTTATCGTTAATGTTATTTTTCTGTATGATTTTCTGTTCCTTAAAAAAGGAATTTTTATTTCTGTTTATTTCCTTATTTATCATTCGGAATTTATCCCATGTTTCCTTACTTTCATTTTTCTTGAGTGGACTAATTTCTTTAAATTCCTGACTTACATTATTATGCTCTGATAGAATTTTTTGCCATTCTTTAAAATTAGATGGTGAGGAGTTTTTAATTTCCTCCATTTTTTTGATAAGAATTAGTTTTTTTTGATAGTTTTCCTTTAATATACTTTCATAGTTTTTATTGTATTCTTGTCTTTTAGAATGTATTATTTTTGAAGCCTTTTGGAATTTTCCCCAAAGATTTTTACTATGTTCTTTGGCTACTGGACCTAATTCATTTTTCCAAAGTATATGCAGTGAATTAAGATCTCTAGATGCTTTAATTATATCTTTTGAATTTGTAAGTGCCTCAGCCTTTTCAATAATTTTAATTTTTTCATCATAATTGTGTTTAAAATCAAATTCTCTTAATTCTCTATTTAAGTGTAAAAAATCATAAAAAATTTCTATATGATGTTTATATGTATTCCATAAATTAAGATTTTGTGAATTGGGTACAGAACCAATTTTATGCCAATTATTTTGAAGACTTCTAAATTTTTTGTAGATACTATTAATATTTTCATCAACATTTATTAGCCCTTTCAGATCTTCAATAACCTGGAGCTTTTGTTCAAGATTATTTTTTTGAGTATTTTCTCTCTCTCTGTAAAATATTTTTTTTCTGACTCTAAAATCTTTAGAAATTTTATCAAATTTAATTTTATATTCAGGCCGAAATTCAAAATCAATTTCATTTCCACCCTTTTTCATAAACTCCAATTTCACTGAAATAAGTTCGTCTTTATATTTTGATTCAAAAACACTTACCAGATCTCGAATTTTTTTTAAATTATTTTTCCAATTTTCATCACTTAATAAGAATTCAAAATAATTAACTAAAGATTCAAAATCATATTTTTTAAAATCATCTTCATCTATGACCTCATTCTTTTTAGAAGTAGAATTTAGTTTTATTTTACTCATAGACTTTAATTTAACTTTTTTAAATTCATCTTTTCATTCAAAAATTACGAAAAAAAAAGATATTCTCTTATTGGTTCCATATCTGCCAGGACTTTTCTGCTTGATAAACAAGCATTTTAAGACCATTAATAGTTAGGCACCCTTTATCCTTTCCCTTTTTCAAAAATAATGTTTCTGTTGGATTATATGTCAGATCATACAAAATATTAGATTTCTGAATAGAATCATATGGTAAAGGTGGCATATCATTGATTTTGGGGTAAGTTCCTAGAGGAGTGGTATTAATTATTAAGGAGTAAGTCTCTATTATCTCTTTATTAAGATCATTATAAGTAAGAATATTTTTATTTGCATTTCTTGAAACAAATTTAAATTTAATTCCCATTTTTTTAAGTGTATAAGAAACTGCTAGAGAAGCTCCTCCTGTTCCTAGTATGAGGGCATGTTTTGGCGTCGATTTTAATTTTTCTAACAATGCTTTTTGAAAACCATAAGCATCAGTATTATAGCCAACAGAGTTACGTTTTTCATCAAAAAAAATGGTGTTGACAGCACCAATTTCTTTTGCTTTATTTGAAATTTTATCTAAATAAGGGATTATTTTTTTTTTGTATGGTATAGTAACATTTAATCCATAAATTTTTTTATTATTTAATATAGGTGAAACTAAATCAATAGACTTAATATCAAAGTTCTTATATGTATAATTATTTAATTGATTTTTACTAAATTTTTCCAGAAAATAGTTTTTAGAAAATGAGTAATTAACGTTTTTACCAATAAGACCAAAAATATATTTATTCATTTTTTTTTTCTCCATATTTCCCAAGAAAAACAACTAATAGGATGCCCAAAAATATAAATAATAGAACTAACCATGTTCCAATTAAATTAAAATTTGGTATAAAAAATTCATAATCTTTAATTATTGGATTTCCAGCAGAGTTATATATTTTTTCTCCATTTTCTAAAGTTTCAAAAAATTTAGTTTTCCATGGCCAAATGGTTCTTAATGATCCAGTTATAAAGCCTATGATTAAAAAATTAGTAATTTGTTTATGCTTATTAAGTAGGTAGCTCAATAAATTAGAAAAAAGGACTAATCCAGTTACAGACCCTAAGGTGAAGACTAATATAATTTTTAGCAGGTGAATTCTTTCAGTATCATTTAAAAAATCAAAGTTTAATTGAATTATATCTTTAACAGTATAGTATATTGAATTAACAGAGTCAACTAAAAGGAGAGAGTAGTTGCCAAGGATGATTAGTAAAAATGATCCTGAAAGACCAGGAATAGTCATTCCAGAAACACTAATTATTCCACAAAAAAACACAAAAAGTAAATTGTCATTTTCAGGCAAAATCTTTAAGAAACTAATAGCTAAACCTAAAGAAAGTCCAACAAATAAAGCTGTAATAGTTTTATAATTAAATTCTTTTTCATCATTAGCTATGATTAAAAGAGAGCCTAGAATTAAACCAAAAAATACTCCAAAGAGTTCAGTTTCGTAGTTATCTAAAAGATAGTCTAGTAGTAATGAAACACTGAAATAGCTAAAAATAACTCCTAAAAAAATAAATATTAAAAAACTCCCATTAATATAATCACTAAAACTTTTTATTCCTTTTTTAAATAATCTTGAAAAGGCATTATAATTTATATTTTTAAGTGAGTGAATAAGTTTTTCATAAAATCCAAGAATAAAGGCAATAAATCCTCCTGAAACTCCAGGAATTTTATTTGCCGCACCCATAGCTATTCCCTTTAAAAAAAGAACAAGCATATTTTGAGTATGATTTGAGATTTTAAAAAAAATCATTTATTATGAGTTAAATTTTTAGACCCTAAAAATATAGTCAATAAAACAGCTGTTATCATTACTATTAATGAAGTTAATATTTCTGGGTTACCGTTATAATTGTATGGGAGAATAGCTTTTGAATAAAACAAATTTTCATTATTAAGATTTATATTCACCACTTCCTGCCATGGCCAAATTTTTTGAATACTACCAATCATCAATCCAATAAGTATTGACATAGTTTTATCGTTATTTTTTTCAATCAATTTTTTCAGAATACTCGCAAAAAATCTAAGTCCAATTAAAAATCCAATAGCAGTTACAGAAAGAATTAAAAATGTTTCATAAAAAATCTCCCATTTGAAGGAGGACCAAACTTTAGTGGCCATTTTTATAGAATTTAAAAGTGTGTGGTATACACCTAGAATTAAAAAAATATAAGCTCCAGAAATTCCAGGTAATATCATTGCTATAGAACCAGCAATTCCACAAAAAAATAAATATAATAGAGTTGTGTCGTTGTCTTTTAATGGAAGCGTTGTTAATTGATATGAAATCAAAATTCCAAATACCAAAAAAAGTAAACTAAAAAGATTCCAATTATTAACTAGCTTTTTTAGAAAAAAAATACTAGTTATTAAAACACCAAAGAAAAATGACCATAGTTGGATAGGTCGATTTTCAATTAGCCAATCAATTAAATAAGAAAAAATTAGGACACTTAAAATAATTCCAGAAAAAACTGTTATTAAAAAGTTTCCGTTTATTTTTTCCCAAAACATTTTCAGATTACCATTTTTGATTAGGCTCAAATTTTTACAATTCAAGCTATCAATTGAATCCAAAAGATTTTTGTATATACCAGTTATTAAAGCGATTGTGCCTCCAGAAACGCCTGGAATTAAATCAGCAGCTCCCATTAACATCCCTTTACCAAAAAGGAGAATTGTTTTCTTTTTCAATAAAAATAAATATTACCTTTTAACAAAAGTATAAAAGTTATATTTGTAAATTATAATATGAAAAACATTTAAAGATTAAAATTCAAAAATTCAGGGAAAAATAACTTGATCTTTTTTCTCATTAGATTTGTAATATTATTTCTTTTGATAGTTTCTTTTAAAAGATTATGACCTTCCTTTTTTTTGCCTAATCTGATTTTACACCCTGCAATTCTTAAAAGTATTGATGAGTTATTTGGAAATAATTTGGTTGCCTTTAAACCAATTTCATGAGCACTATTCCAATTTTTAAGATATATCATTGAATCAAGCCAAAATTTCCAAGTCTTAAGACTATGATTTCCAAGACAATCAATGTTTTCACATGCAACACAAACATCATGATAAAATTTTATTTTGAAATTAATTTCAGCACTTTTTTTCCATAATTCAACACTATCACCATTAACTTCCAAAGATCTTTTAACATACAATTGTGATTTTATTAGCTCATTATTTTTTTGTAAAAGATTTATTAGATCAATCCAACTTTTTTCATGATTTGGTTCCAATTGAATTGACTCCTCAAAAAATTTCATAGCTAATTTAGAATTACCCAATTTTAAATGACAAAAACCAATTCTATGACTAATAAAAGCATTTGGATTATTTAATTTAGAAGATATTTGATAGTTTTTAATTGCTTCTAAATTATGACCAATCTTTTCAAGTAATTTTCCTTTCTCTATATATGCACTACTGTAACTTTCATTACTAATTATAGAAAAATCAAAAGCAGACATTGCTTTATCAAATTGATTTGACTTAGCATAAAGCTTTCCTAATTGATGCCATGCAATTTCATTGTAGGGATCTAAATCAATAAATTTTTTTAGAAAAATTATAGCTTCCTTTTTTTGCTCTAATTTTTCATAGCAATAAAGAAGATTATATAGAGATTGATAATCTTCATGATTTTCATTTACGCATTTTATAAAGTATTCTTTTGCCTTATTAAAATTTTCAATGAAAAGATATTCGTTGCCAATTAAATTATTTATCTCAGCAGGATTTTCAGTAACTGTTAAAGCTTTATAAAGGAGGGCTATGGCTAATGAATGTTTTTTCTTTTTAGAGAATATACTTGCTCTTTGAACATAAATTTCTTCATTCTCAGGAGATAAAATTTCAATTTCAACTAACAATTCTTCAGCATCTTTATATGCGCCTTCAAAAAGTAATATTTCAGTTTTTAAAAGCATTAACTCTATATTTTTTGGATGTTGATCCATACCTATTGCTAAAGCTTTTTTTGCAAGATTAAATTTGCCAAGATCAATGTAATGAAGAATAATATTTTCAAACTCAATTCCATCAAAAAAAAGAACTTTATTTGTTTTAAGCATTTGCTCAAACTTATTTATGGAAGGGTGTTTTTCTTGGAAGAAACTGTTCAATAGAATATTTATTTACTTTTATTTAAAAGTAGATAAGTTATTATCTATGATTAGTTAATATCAAATTTTATTTTCAACAAAATAATTAACAGTTATATTTCATCTAAAGATTCACAAATGATTTTACATCCTTTTACTATTTCACTTTTAGAAATTGTTAAAGGGGGAGAAATTCGAATAGCTTTTTTTTCCCAAAGAAGCCAAAACAGCAACAGTCCTTTATCAATACATTTATATATTAATTTACTTGCTGTTTCTTTATTTTTTAAAATTGGAGCTAACATTAAACCGGTTCCTTCAATTTTTAAAATTTTTGGATGGATTAAATTTTTTCTGAAAATTTTTTCTTTTTCAGATATTTCAGATATTAAATCTGAGTTTAGAATTTCTCTAAGAGTTGCTAATCCTGCAGCTGCAGTTAATGGATTCCCACCAAATGTAGTTATATGACCTAACATAGGATTACTTTCAAATTTCCTCATTAACTCTTTAGACGAAGTAAATCCTCCGATTGGAAGCCCTCCACCCATAGCTTTACCTAGAACTATAATATCTGGGGTAACATTAAACAATTCAAAACCAAAGAATTTGCCAGTCCTTCCAAAACCTGTTTGAATTTCATCTAAGATAAGTAAAGCACCCACTTTGCCACATCTTGACTTAACTTTTCTCAGATAATTATCTTTTGGAAGAATAAAACCTGCTCCACCTTGAATTGTTTCTAAAATAACTGCTGCAGTTTTTTCTGTTATTTTTTTCAAGTCATTTTCATTATTATATTCTATAACTTTTGAAAAAGGGATAAGAGGCCTATATCCTTTTTTTTGAGATTCTATACCTAAAATACTAAGTGATCCCTGTGTGCTTCCATGATAAGATCCCTTTGCTGAAATAATTTCATATCTTTTAGTTGCCCTTTTTGCTAGCTTAATGGCTCCTTCAACAGATTCAGTACCAGAATTGGTGAGGTATAAAACCTCTTGATTTTTAGGAAGAATATTTATTAATTCTTTAGCAAGTAGTGTAGGGGTTTCTTGAATAAATTCTCCATAGACCATTACATGCAAATGTTTTTTAAGTTGCTTTTCAATTGCATTTATAACTTTTGGGTGACCATGTCCAAGATTACAAACCGAAACACCAGCTATAAAATCAAGATATTTTTTGTTTTTATTATTATATAAGTAGTTCCCTTTTGCATATTTAATTTCTATTCCTAGGGGATTAGAATTTGTTTTAGCAAGATATTTATAAAAATTTTCGCGCAAATTTTCAGATATATGAAATGTTAATTTTACTTATTCTTTGATTCCATGTATTTTAGGAAGTTTTATATTTAGATCTTCCTGACTGAATAAATCATTAATAGTTTCTGGTTTTTCATCACTTCTCCATATAAAACCTTCTAATTTTCTTTCATTAATTGGTAATTCTTTATCTGGGTAAACTTTTCCAAGAGGCTCTATAAAAAAGGAAATATCCTTAATTTCATTTTCAGAGAGCTGCATAAATAATTTACTACAGGTAGTTTTATTAATACCAATTAATTCATTGTTTTCATCAGAATACATGTAATAGATGACATCAATATTTTTTTTTATTTCAACATCTTTAAGTTTGCCCTCTGAAAACATTCCATTTAGTATACCTCCCTTTATTTGATTAAAACCTTCATTACTTAGGGAGTCTTTTTCAACAACCATAACATTTCCAATTATTTTGAGAGAATCAAGTTTTCTGGTTATTACATTTGAAATAATAAAAATTGTATCTCCAGACATCTGATTTTGACCAAACCATAGTATTGGATTTTTTTTATTTTTTTGACTTTTAGTAAGTGATCTAAGCTGTTTTTTAGTTAAAGGTTTTTTAAAAAGTTTAATGATTCCACTTTTCTCATTGTAAATAAGAGAATCTGATTTCCCCCTTATATCAGATTTAAAAATCCTTACATCATAGAAAGCCTTTATTTTTCTGTTTTTTTCATCACCTAAAGCAATTAGAGTATCAGCATGAATATATAAAGAGTCATTTTCAAGAATATTAACAGAAATTGCTCTTTTTGTAATAATCGCCGAATCCTTTGATTTAAATATTTCTCCAAAATGGCCATTTATAATTGATTTATTTAAAGTGTCAGTTATCTTTACATTATTAGTTGCTGAAGCATAATTTTTTTCTTTCTCAAAAAATAGACTATCTCCTTCAATTTCTTTATTATCATAGAAGATAATTGCATTTTTTTGAAAACTTCCCTTTTGAAGTTTTGTATTATAATTTCCTTTTTCACATAAAATCAAGTAATCTTGACCAATTATTTTAGTTTTGCCTTCAAAAAAAGCTTTATTAAGTTCAGTGAAATAATCTAATTTTCTCGATTGCATTGAGTATTCTGGATCATACAAGTTAACCCTATCTACAAAACGATATTTTTTTTTATCTATAAAGTAAACTCCAGTTCTGCTAGTAAGTTTTGTTTCTTCGTCACGTATTGTACCTCCGGTTTCATAATAAGCTTTAGATTTTGATCGGTCTAATTTGAGTGAATCAGTATTTAATGTCATGTCTGGTCTTTCTAGGAAAACACTACCACGAGCAAATGCTATTTTTTTTTCTCCATCATATTCGATGTAATCACAAGTCATTCTTAAGGAATCGCCTTGAGTGAAAATTACATTTCCTTTAGCGGTAAAAAAGTTTCTTTTAGGATAAAAATAAGATATATCAGATTTTATAAGTGCTCCTTCATGAAAAAGATGTACGCGAGTATTCGCAATTTTTGTAAGAATATTAGCTCCTGGAAATTTAAGCTCATTTTGAGTAGAACTTCCAGCTTGAACAATTTTTATAATTTTTTTTTCCTCTTGCTGAGCATTTAAAACAAGATTGACTAAAAAAAATATCAAACTTAACCTTATTAAATGATTGGAGAATTTCATAAAATTATTGTAGAATCAATAAAATACTTATCTAAAAATCGTTTGTTTTCTGTCAGGGCCCACAGAAATTATTTTAATTGGAGTTTCTAATTCCTCTTCGATAAAATTCATATAACTTATGAATTCTTTTGGGAGTTCATTTTCAGAATTAATATCACTTATATCTTTTTCCCATCCAGGAAATTCAATATATTTTGGCTTAATTTCATTTTCAGATAAATTGAATGGAAATTCATCAGCTAACTTTTTTTCACTATCATAAGACGTGCAAATTTTTATTTTTTTAAAACCAGAGAGAACATCTCCTTTCATCATTATAAGTTGAGTAACACCATTTATTTGAATTGCATATTTAAGAGCAACTAAGTCAAGCCATCCACATCTTCTAGCTCTTCCCGTAGTTGAGCCAAATTCATTTCCTGCTTTTGCCATAAGTTCTCCATCTTCACCATTAATTTCGGTTGGAAATGGACCACTTCCAACTCTTGTAGTATAAGCTTTGAAAATTCCATAAACTTCATTTATGTCTTTTGGCGCTATTCCTAGTCCAGTGCATGCACCTGCAGCAGTAGTTGTAGAAGAGGTAACGTATGGATAAGTTCCAAAGTCAATATCAAGAAGGGTTCCTTGTGCTCCTTCTGCTAGAATTTTTTTTCCAGATTTTTGAGCATTTGACAAATAAAATTGACTATTTACAACTTTGAACTGTTTTAATGTTTCTATTGCTTTAAAAAACTCTTTATTCATTTCATTAAGATTGAATTCTATTTTTTTCTTATATGAATTTATTATGTTGATATGTTTTTTACAGAGTAAGTCATATTTTATTTCCCAATTCTTTTCAAAAATATCTCCAACACGTATTCCATTTCTTCCTGTTTTATCCATGTAAGTAGGCCCTATACCTCTTAAGGTTGATCCGATTTTTGATTTTCCCTTTGAGATCTCAGAGGAAGCATCAAGAATTCGATGAGTTGGTAATATTATATGGGCTTTATTTGAAATTAAAAGTTTGGAATACAAATCAATTTTAAATTTATTAAGATTTTCTATTTCTTTTTTGAAAATTACAGGGTCAATAACAACTCCATTGCCAATTAAATTTTCAACTTTTGAATGAAAAATCCCAGAGGGAATAGTATGTAAAACGTGTTTAATTCCATCAAATTCTAATGTATGCCCAGCATTTGGACCTCCTTGAAAACGAGCTATAATTTCATAAGAATTTGTAAGAAAATCTACAATTTTTCCTTTTCCTTCATCTCCCCACTGAAGCCCCAATATTAAATCTACAGACATTTTAGGTTAATGTTTCTCTTTTTTTTTCTTCTTTTTCCCATAAAAGTAGAGAGAATGATTGTGTATCTCTACATCAAAAACTTCTTCAATTGTATTTTTTATGTTTTGAATTCTTGGATCACAAAACTCCTTTACATCCCCAGTGTCAGTATAAATCAAATGATCATGTTGACTATCAAAATATGATCTTTCATATTGAGCTTGATTATTTCCAAATTGGTGTTTTCTAACAAGACCACATTCTAGAAGTAATTCAATTGTATTATACAGTGTTGCTCTACTAACTCTATAATTTTTATTTTTCATTTTAATATACATAGATTCTACATCAAAATGGCTTTCTGTTTCATATATTTCGTAGAGAATAGCATAACGTTCTGGAGTTTTTCTGTGTTCTTTCTTATAAAGAAATTTTGAAAAAACCTCTTTTACAATTTCATGATTTTTATTATCCATACGATACAAATATATAAGTAAATTATTCTCGTTTTACTTTTTCTATTCCTTTTAGTTTAGTTAAATTTTTTGTTAATCTGTCTAGAATTTTTTTATTCTGCACACTTACACTTATAAAACCACTAAAAAAACCATTTTCAGTCTCCAAGTTTATCTTATTTATATTTACATTCATGTCATTTGAAATTAATCTAGTAACTTCATTAAGTAATCCTAGATCATCTATTCCTGAGAGTTTTAATACTGCAGTAAATTTATCAAATTTTGAAATTACCCATTTAGCTAAAATAATCCTATAACCAAAGTTAGACTGCAATGTTAGTGCATTTGGGCAATCTTTTTTATGAACTTTTAAACCATCATTTATAGTTAAAAACCCAAAAACAGGATCTCCTGAAATAGGATTACAACAAGAGGATAAGGTATAAGAAAGAGATTGTCTTTCTTTCCCAAAAACAACTTTATCAAGTTCGTTTTTTTGATCTTTTTTAGTATCTGAAGAAACAGGATTGATATTTTTCCTCCTAAAAAAATTAAAAAAACTATTATTAAAATAAGAGGCGAAACTTTTTAAATCTTTATTTTCAATAGTTCCAATTCCAATTCGGTAGAAAAGATCCAAACTATTATCAAGTTTAAAATATTTATACATTCTATCGCTTGTCTTCTCATTCAGTACAATTTTTAATTGTTTTAGTTTTCTCCTCAGAAGTTCTTTCCCATCTTTTGCTATTAGTTTTTTTTCCTCATTTAATGATGATTTTATTTTTGATCTTGCCCTTGATGTTTGAACAAAATCAAGCCAATTGGCAGTTGGTTTGATATTTTCAGAGGTTATTATTTCGATTTGATCCCCACTTTTTAAAACTTTGCTTAGAGGAACCAATATGTCATTGACTCTGGCACCTCTAGTTTTCATACCTACTTCAGTATGAATATTAAAAGCAAAATCAAGAGCTGTTGAAAATTTCGGAAGAGATTTAAGTTCACCAGTTGGAGTAAAAACAAATATTTCTTCAGCATATAAATTTAATTTAAAATCCTCAACAAAATCAATAGCATTTCCAGTGTTGTCTTCTAATACTTCTTTTAGCTTATCAATCCAATTTTCAATACCCAAATCTTTATGATCTCCATCTTTATATTTATAGTGAGCTGCATATCCCTTTTCAGCAATTTCATGCATTCGCTCCGACCTAATCTGAATTTCAACCCACTTGTTATCAGGGCCATTAACTGTTATATGTAAGGCTTCATATCCGTTTGATTTTGGAGCAGTAATCCAATCACGAAGTCTTGTTGGGTTAGGTGTAAAATGATCTGTTATAACTGAATATATTTTCCATGCTAAAAACTTTTCATTTCTTTCATTTGATTTGTAAACAACTCTTATGGCAAATTTGTCATATACCTTTTCAAAAGGAATATTTTGAGCCTCCATTTTACTGTAAATGGAATAAATGGACTTACTTCTTCCTTTTAGATAATATTTCAAACCTTCTTTTTGAAGAGTACTTGAAACAAAATTTGAAAAAGATTTAATATAACTAATTTGAGATTTTTCTCCTTCTTCAATTTTGCTTTTTACATGAAAATATTTTTCAGGATCAGTATATTTTAAACTTAAATCTTCCAGTTCAGTTTTAACATTATAGAGACCTATTCTATGAGCAAGAGGGGCATAGATATACCTTGTTTCTGATGAGGTTTTTAATTGTTTTTCCTCTGGCATTGCCTCAAGGGTTTGCATATTGTGTAGGCGGTCAGCTATTTTTATAATAATTACTCTTAGATCATCATTAAGAGTTAGAAGCATTTTTCTGAAATTTTCAGCTTGAAGTGAAATATCAGTATCTTTTTTTAGGTTAGAAATTTTAGTTAGTCCATCAACTATTTTAGCAACAGAATGCCCTAATTGACTTTTTATTTCCTCTATTGTATACTTAGTATCTTCAACAACATCGTGTAAAAGCGCAGCAGCTATTGAAATAGAATCAAGACCAATTTCATTTGCAACTATTCTTGCCACAGCAAGTGGGTGAAAAATATAAGCTTCTCCAGTTTTTCTTCTTTGATTTCTGTGAGCATCAACAGCAATATCAAATGCAGTTCTAATTTGTTTTTTATCATTTTTTGAAAGGGTTTGATAACTAACACTAAGAAGTTCTTTGTATTGCTTGGCAATTTCTTTATTTTCTATTTCCTCACTAACTACCACTTTTTAAAAAAAATATATATAAATGATGTGTTTATCAAAGTTAGTGATTTAAGCTATGATAAATCAAAATACCAGCTGAAACCGATAAGTTAAGTGAATCGATCGTTTCATTAGTAGGAATTTTAGCAACTTGATCTGAACTTTTAAACCAAATTGGATTAAGTCCTTTGTCTTCAGAACCAAAAATTAAAGCAAACGGAGTTTTATATATAATTTCATTATAATTTCTAGCTTCTTCATTTAAGGAAGTTGATATTATACATATTTTATTCTTTTTAAGAAAATTGATGGTTCTATTTGAGCTATCAATTGCTATTTGAAGGAGAAAAATTCCCCCTAAACTACTTCGAATAATATTTGGATGGTAAATATCTGTTTTTATATTAGAAATTATGACAGCATTAATTTCTGCAGCAGCAGCAGTTCTAAGAATTGCTCCTATGTTTCCAGGTTTTTCAGGTGACTCTATAACTAAAACTTTATCTTTTTTTGTTAATTTGAGTTCATCTAACCTTAGTTCTTTTGATTTTGCTATAGCTATCATTTTTTCTGAACCTGAACGAATACTAATTTTATCAAATAAGGACTTTTTGACTTCAAAAAAAGTTGTGTTTTTAATCCCTTCAAAATTTTCATTAAAGTTTTCACGGAAGAAGATAGATAATAAATTATAACCTGACTTATAGGCCCTTATAATTTCTCTTTTCCCCTCAATTACAAAAAGCTTCAGTCTTTTCCTTTCCCTTGATTTTTTAATTAAGAGCTTTATTTTTTTTATCTCAGGATTTGAAGAACTAGAAATTATTTTCATTTCAATCCAGACATTAAGGGGAATTATAAAAAAGTTATTCTTTGGAGTGTTTTTTTGAATATCTTTTCCAAAGTTTTGTTTGGTGTGATTCAAGACTTATTTCTCTCCCTTGGATAAATGCTCTAGATATAATATTTGTTCTCATATCAAGGGCATCCCCTTCAGAAATAAAAAGTGTAGCATCTTTACCTTTTTCAAGAGAACCCATCTGATTATCTATTCCTAAAATTTTTGCAGCATTTAAAGTTATCATTTCAACAGCTTCTTCTCTTTCAACCCCATATGCAGAAAAACTACCAGCATAAAATGGAAGATTTCTTGTATTCATTCGCTCCATACTTCCTTGAACATCAATTGTCACTAAAACGCCTTCATTTATTAATTTGCTAGCTAGCTTAAAAGGTTGTTTCAAATCTTCATCCTCTCTTGAAGGAAGTCTATGGGGGTGGGATAGAATTACTGGAATGTTATTATTTGTAATGACATTTAGCTGACTTTCTAATCCTCTTCCACCAACAAGGACAATATTTTTAATTCCAATGTTTTTAAGAAAAACAATGCCATCAACTATTTGTTTTTCATCATTGGCGTGTAAAAAAATGGTTTTATTTTTTTTGATAGCTTCATTTAAAGAATAATATGGAAGATTCTTAGTCTTGCTATTTACTACTGATCTAGCCCTAGCATTTTCAAAAAAATCTTCAATTTTGGAGATATTTTCTGCATATTTTTTGTTGACTTTTAGATCAGGGCTTTCTCCAAGCCACCATCGTCCTCGAGTATATGGGTTAGGCCAATTTAGGTGAATTCCATCATCATATCTAATAACTGCATCTTCCCAGTTCCAAGCATCAAGTTGAACAATTGAGGATTTGCCAGAAATAAATCCTCCGCGCGGAGTAACTTGAGCGATTAAAATACCGTTAGGTCGCATACTCTCAATAATTTTAGATTCTGCATTATAAGCAATAATACTTCTAATATGGGGTAACATATCTCCGATCTCATCAACATCATTGCTTGCTCTTACTGCATCAATCTCAACAAGACCTAATGAAGTATTTGCAGCAATAAATCCAGGATAAATATGCTTGCCAGAAACATCAATTGTTTGATCATATATGCCTTCTACTAAATTTTCAGTTGAAACTTCAGTTATTTCCCCATTTCTAATACCAATTGCACTATTTTCAATTATAGTTGCATTTCCAATATGAGCTGTTGCTCCAATAAAAAGTATTGATTCTTCAGTTAAACTCCCAGGTGTTTGCTGACTTGTAAGCTGACTTACAATTAATAAAAATATTAAATGAAATATTTTTTTCATATGATTAATCAATTGTTTCACAATCAAATTCTCTTTTCCTTCTTAGTTCAAAATTTTTCGTGTTGCTTCCCATGTTTTTCACATTTAACATTTGTAAAATTAGCTTCTTTCTTTCATCTTCTATTTGTTTGATTTTTACTGGAAGTAAATCAGCTTCATAATAGAAAGCACCCTCAATCATAGTTTTTTCTACTTGTGAGTAAATAGACATGGGATGTCCACTCCACAAAACTAAATCAGCAATTTTTCCAACTTTAATACTTCCAACTTTATCATCTATGCCAAGTAGCTTTGCTGGATTTAAAGTAACAAACTTCCAAGCTTCTTCTTCAGATACTCCACCATATTTAATAGCTTTTGCAGCTTCTTGATTTAATCTTCTTGACATTTCAGCACTATCAGAATTATATGCTACAGTTACTCCTGCGTTATGCATTATTGCACCGTTGTAGGGAATTGCGTCATTTACTTCAAATTTGTATGCCCACCAATCAGAAAATGTTGAACCTCCTACACCATGGATTTTCATTTTATCGGCTACTTTATAACCTTCTAAAATATGAGTAAATGTTCTGATTCGAAAATCAAATTTTTCAGCAACCTTCATCAGCATATTAATTTCGCTTTGAACATATGAATGGCAAGAAATATATCTTTTACCTTGGAGTATTTCCCATAGAACTTCCATTTCAATATCATAACGAGGTTTGGGTGTTCTTAATTTAGTTTTTCTATCTAGATTATTATAATTAATCCATCTTTGACCATATTCTTTTGCCCTTTGAAAATAATCTATGTAAAGTTGTTCAACACCCATTCTGGTTTGAGGAAATCTTGAAAAGCTTCCCCAATTGGACTGTTTCACATTTTCACCTAAGGCAAATTTTATAAAAGGACTAGAATTTGGATATAACATTTCATCAATACTTGACCCCCATTTTAATTTAATTATGGCTGATCTTCCGCCAATTGGATTTGCAGAACCATGAAGAATTTGTATTGTAGTGACTCCTCCAGATAAATTTCGATAAATATTAATGTCATCAGGATCAATCACATCTTCTATAGTAACTTCAGCAGAAGAATTCTGACCACCTTCATTAATACTAGAAGCCCCTATATGAGAGTGCTCATCAATTATTCCACTAGTTAGATGTTTACCAGTTCCATCAATAATTTTCACATTTTTAACATCAAGATCTTTACCAATTAAGCTTATTTTACCATCTTCAACTAAAAGATCAATATTTTGAATTATTCCTTCCTTTTCATTTGTCCAAAGGGTTACATTTTTATACAAAACGTTTTCAGGTTTAGGAATTTTTTCAAAGCCATATGCATTGTTTGGATATCTTAATTTTAAAACCTCTCTTAGATTTTCTTTTTTATCTCTATTCTTTTTTTGACCCTCTTTTTCATCATCTTTAAGAGGCTTTAAAACTGAATTAAAATTATTCCCATAAAAATCTACACCATTGGGCAAAATGAATTTTTCACTTTCAATTTTTGAGCTTATACGAGCAAAATTTTTCTCATTTTCATCAAAAACTGTCATTTGCAACCATCCATATTTATAATTAGTCTTTGATTTTAATTTTATAGAATCTAGTTTAAAGTTCACTTGAATTGATGAAGTACTGTTTTTTATTTCTAAATCATAATTTTTATTTCCTAAAAAAATTTGATATTTTCCGTCTATATCTATTTTTTTCCTATCTGATATGACATGCGCATCACCATTTACCCAGTTTTCATAAATTTTTGTTTTATCATTAAATAGAGATCCAGAAGTAACGATGAAGTTCGCATATGCCCCTTTTTTTAAAACTCCAATTTTATTTTCCATTTTTAAAATTTTGGCAGGAATAATAGTTAATGCTTCAAGAGCTCTCTTTTCACTAAGGCCATGCTTAACTGCTTTTCTTAAATTCTTTAAAAAATTATCTTGATTTTTAAGATCTGCAGTGGTTAATGCAAAAACGATTTTAGATTTCTCCAGTAAGGAAGGATTGGAAGGAGCTTGATTCCAATACAACATTTGGCTAAGTTCAATTTTTTTAGTCATTAGAGGATCAGAAACATCGTATGGATCGGGAAAATTTAAAGGGATTATAAGTTTAGCATTAAGATTTTTGATTTGTCTTAAGTTCTGATATTCATTACCTGAACCTTTAATTATAAAATTTAAACCCATTTCTGATCCAATTTTACCTGCTCTTAATACATTAAGTTTGTCTCCGGCTTCAAAAATTTTTGGAAGTTTAATATTGTCTAAAATCGCTTCAAGAGAAAGGTCTTTATTTTTGCTTGCTCTTTGTTTATACCAATTAGCATCATGATAAAGTTGACGAATTAAGGCCATTGATCCCATTATTGAGGAGGGATAAGATTGGGAGGATGTCACGCTTTTAGAAAAAGAAAAATGTTCTGCTTTTTTATCTGATAATATGCGTTTTCCATCATTAATAAAATCATTAAGAGCGATCAGTACACTAGTACCTCTATGAATCCCATTTTTTCTATGACTGTTAACAACACCAAACCCAATTTTACGCATTTTGGTCGCCAAATCTTTATTATAAGTATAATCCTTGAAACTGTTATAATCACTGAGAATATGATCGTTCCAGTAATATCCTTTTCTTTTGGGAGAATATTCAGCACTTCTTCCGCTTCCTTGAATTCTTTTTGGTTTTTTTAATCCAAAATCAGTATGTAACTCTATAAATGACGGATAAATATGCAGTGATTGCATATTATAGATTCTCGCATTTTTTGGTACAGGGATATCTTTACCAATTGCAACAATTTTCCCTTTATGAATCAGGATAGAATTTGATTCTGTAATTTCATTTGAATTAGAGTGGATTGTAACATTAGTAATTGCCTTATATGTGTCTTCTTCGGTCTTTACACCAGTATTAGTAGGAAAATATTCTTGACCTAAAGCAATTTGACCAACAAAAATTATAAGGTAAAAGATATTTCTCTTCATTACTTATTCTTTAATTTTTTAATAATATTAATAAAATTTAACAAGAAATTAAACAAATATTCATTAATTCTAAAATTTATAATTTATTATTAATCCTACAACTTCACTATAACTCTTGATTCCTTTTCCTTGTGAATTTACTTTCAGGAATTTATCATAGGATTTTTTAAAAAAAGGTTGAAATGGATTTTTATATTTTTGCCAGAAAGAATCAACATTTTTTATATCCTCAATGATTCCATAATTTAATCTTTTAATTTTCTCTCTTGCTTTTTCCTGATCAATCTTATAAAGAGCAGAATTACAGTATCTTATAGCGAAAATTAATGAAGCATATTTTACATAAGGATCTGGATTTATATATGAAAAAAAGTAGGCAATAAAATTAGCTTCTTTCTCTGACGCATAACCCATTTGATGTGCAGATTCATGGATATCACTTATAACAAAGTTTAAATATGGGGTTTTAGAATTGATTTGTCCCTCTAAAGTAAAAGGATTTATATAACCTGAAAATCCCATATATGATAGAGCTGTGCTCCAAAGAGATTGCTTCCTTATTGAATTTTTAAATATTTCTGATGAGGAGAATTTATTATATCCATGAACACTTTTTTTTAATGAGTTTTTTTTTCTAGTTTCAAGTTTTAAAGACACACTATCATTACTGGTAATACTTAAATGGATTTCATTTACATAATCTATTAAAAAATCAATTTTTTCTTCTAAGTCTTTTTCTGTATACTCAGTTTTTATATTTAATTTTTCATGAAGAGGTAACCTGTAATAATTTATCCCCCAACTAAAATTAAAAATTATTATAATTGCAGATAGAATAGATCCAACATCAAATATTAATTTGAAAAAAGTATATCTATGATCTCTAAAAAATTTTACTATTTGTCTAAGCATTAGAAAGATCACAATTAAGTAGATTATATCACCAATTGAAAAAGGAATTTTATCAAAAAAAAATGAATAAGTTTTATATATCAGTGGATATATTTTTTGGCTGTAAAATTCTTCTACCATTAAAGGTTTACTTTTGATATATTCAATAAAAAGCCAATGAGGTAAAATAGATATCCATAAGAAAATTTTTAATTTTTTTCTCATTTCATTTTTTCCTTTTGATAAAACTTATTCTATTATGTCAAGAATTTCAATCTCAAAAATAAGATCAGACTTTGAAGGAATACCCCTTGTGCCACTTTCACCGTAGGCTAAATTGTAGGGAACAAAAAGAGTTGCTTTATCTCCAACTTTTAAAAGTCTAACACCTTCTTTAAAGCCCTGCATCATCTGAGCTTCAGGACTAACATCTGCTACAAGAGGTTGATATCCATTAGTTTTATTTCTGTTTTCATCAAAAATGCCGAGGATCTTAGCAGTCTCAGGATTACTAGTTTCAAGGAATTTCCCATCTGCGAAATAAACACTATAGTGCAAAATAGCTTTGTTAGTTTTAATTACTTTTTGACCTTTACCATTTTGTGAAATAAAATAACTCAATTGGGAATCAGTAATTATTGCTTTTAATCTTTGCTCCGCAAATTTTTTTGCTGTTTCACCTTCAGTTTTAAACTGTTTTTGTAGCTTTTCTTCATTTGCCATTTCTTCTTCAAGTAAGTGATTTGAAAAAATATCTGGAGCATTGAAATTTTTAGCTAATGAACCTTTTCTTATGATTTTAATTTTTCTTATTGTATCGTTCTGGACTATACTATCAACTATAGCTTGACCAGATATTACTTTGCCAAAAACAGTATGCTTTCCATCTAACCATGGAGTTTTTAGATGAGTAATGAAAAACTGACTGCCATTTGTTGAAGGGCCAGCATTTGCCATTGATAAAATTCCAGGACCACTATGAGTCAAATCAGTAATTTCATCTTTAAAGTTATATCCAGGACCACCTTGACCGGTTCCAGCAGGATCACCACCTTGAATCATAAAGTTATCAATTACTCTGTGAAAGATTAATCCGTCATAAAATGGTTTACCCTTATAATTATTATTGACATTGATATTATTTCCTTCAGACAATGAAACAAAATTAGCAACGGTTATTGGTGTTTTCTCCATTTCCAACTTAACAATTATGTTTCCCTTTGATGTAATTATATCTGCGTATAACCCAGAATCAAGTTCGGGATATTTGTTGTTACAAGTGCTAAATAAAAAAGACACTGTAATCAGCAATAAAAAAATAAATTTGGATTGTTTAGGATTCATGTTTTTTTCTGTTTTAGTTTTAAGAGATTTATGGTAAACTTAAGGGGTTGGTTCATTCCAATTTTTTCACCGTCTCCTTGATACCCGAAGCAAAGGTAGGAAGGAAATAGAAAAACAACAACTTCATTTTCTTTCATGATTTTAATTCCTCTTCTCAGAGCAGGTATTAAGTCTTCTTCATCAATAAAAAAAGAAACTTCTCCTAGCTCTTTTTTACTATAAAGTAAATTATTGTTTAGATCCTCAATTTTGTACAAAAAAGTAACTTGATCTCCTTTTTTTGGAATTCTGCCATTAATTTCCCTTTTTGTTTTATATGCATACCAGAATCCAAACTCTGAAATATTAAATTCTAAGGTAGAATTTTTAGCAAATTTTTTGAATAGTTCCTGTTCAATTTCAAATCTATTTTTATTTCTTATTGCAGATTCCTTTAAGAAGAGTTTTTTATTTTTATTTGATGGCCTCCTAATTTCAGATTCTTGACAGTTAATAAAGAACAAAAAACAGATTGGTAAGAGAAATAACTTCATACTTCAAAATCTTTTTTGCATTCTTGGATTGCATTCATAAATTTTTTTTCAGTTTCCTTAAGGCTTTTTAATGATGTCCCACCAGCAGCGTTATGATGACCTCCTCCATTAAAATAGATTTTTGCAAATTTATTTACAGAAAAATTCCCTTTTGAACGAAAAGACATTTTAATCAGATTTTGTAATTTATCTTCAATCATTATAACCGATAGAGAGATATTTTTTAGACTTAGACCATAATTTACAAAACCTTCTGTATCTCCCTTTTTAAAATTATTTATACGCAAATCTTCTTGCGATAAAAAAGTATAAACAACTGGAAGGCTTTTAATTTTTTTTAAATTGGAAAGACAAGTTCCTAAAAGTCTTATTCTATTAAAAGTATAATTGTCATATACATTTTGATGAATTTTTGAGTGGTTAGCTCCAAAATCTATCAATTTTGATGCTATTAAGTAAGTTTTAGAAGTAGTTGAGGGAAATCTAAAAGATCCTGTATCTGTCATCATTCCAGTATATAAGCAAGTTGCAATATTTGAATCAATTTTACTGTGATCTAATTTTGAAATAATATTATATACCATTTCAGATGTAGAACTAATTTGAGGTTCTGAAAAAGTTAAATCAGCGTATGACTTTGGATTCTTGTGGTGATCAACCATTACAAAAGGAATGTCTGCAGAGGTTAAAATGGATTCCATTTCTCCAGTTCTTGAAAGATCATTGTAATCAAGGGTTAGGATTAGATCTGCTTTATCAATTAAAGAAATCACTTTTTTTTGATTCAATGAAAAATTAATTATTTTGTTTTGGCCGGGAAGCCAATTAAGGAATGAGGGATATTCATTAGGAGAAATTACTAAAGAATTATGACCTTTTTTCATCAAAAAAAAGTTTAACGCTAGACTGCTTCCAAGAGCATCCCCATCAGGATTTTTATGTGGTATTATAAGAGTGTTTTTTGATTTTTTAAGTAGAGAATCAAATTCATTTATCAAATTATCTTTCATAGTTCAAATATACCAAAAATTGACCTCTTATATTTGTATAAAAAAAAATCTATGATCATTTATTTAAACTTAGTGTTTATATAATCATACAAATTTTTAAATTTGAAATTCAAAAACTCAAATGGCAAAGACATATACATTTTCAATGATTAAACCAGACGCTGTAGAAAGTGGCTATATTGGTCTAATATTAGATAAAATTAATTCTTCTGGGTTTAAAATTATTGCTATGAAATTCACACAACTATCAATAAGAGAGGCTGAAGAATTTTACAATATTCATAAAGACAAGCCTTTTTTTGGTGAATTAATAAAATTTATGACTAGAGGACCAATTGTTGCAATGATTTTGGAGAAAGATAATGCAGTAGACGATTTTAGAAGTTTGATTGGCTCAACAAACCCCGAGAAAGCAGAAAAAGGGACTATAAGAAAATTATTTGCCAGCTCTGTTGGTGAAAATGCAATTCATGGCTCTGATAGTAATGAAAATGCGAAGATTGAGAGTATTTTTCATTTTTCCGGAAGAGAGATTTTTAACTAAAAACAATTTTGGAAATAGTCTTCTCTCCAATTTCATTATTCAAAAGGGAAATTATTTTTTGAGTTCCATAAGAAAGTTCACTTCTTAAAACGGAACTACTCAAATAAACATAAAGTGTTGAATTTTTATATTCTACTTTTTGAGTATACCTTCCAACATTTTTACCCATTACCTTTCTCCAAAGCTCTTCAATTCTAGTGTTAATAAGCCCTTTTTTTAAAGCTTTAGAAGAAACAATTTTAGATAGTATTTTATTTATTTGTTCAGGTTCAGGTTTTCTTTCAGAATTTCGCATTGTAATTTAGATATTTTGGTTTGCAATTTTTCAATCTATTGAACTAGTAAGTTAAATTATAGTAAAATCTATAATATTAAATAGAATTTAAATTAAAAATTTTATAGAAGTTTTTAAGAGGAGATAAAACTTTTTTAATTCTATTTTCATCAGTGTCTGATATGAATATTTGTCCCATCTTTTGATTTTTAAAAAGTTTAATTATTTTTTTTACTCTATTATAATCAAGTTTATCAAATATATCATCTAATAAAACAATTGGATTGGTCTTAAAGACATTTTTCATAAAATTAAATTGAGCAATTTTTAGAGCAATTAAGAAAGATTTTTGCTGACCCTGACTTCCAAATTTTTTGATATTTTGTCCCATTATTTTAAATTCTAGATCATCTTTGTGAACACCCTTTGTAGTAAATTTATATGCTCTATCTAAATCTATACTTTCTTCAAGAAGATCAGAAGTTGATTTTTCTTTTAAGTCACTTTTATAAATTATACTCACATTTTCATCAGACCCACTAATTTTTTTATAACATTCTTTAAATAATGGAATAAAACTATTTAAAAATGACAATCTTTTTTCAAAAATAGGTTTTGCAAGTTTACTTAATTGGGAGTTATAAATTTCTATAGCCCCTTTGTTAAAGTTTTGATTTAAAGAAAAATATTTCAAAAGAGTATTTCTTTGCGTTAAGATTTTGTTGTAATCTAAAATTTTTTGCAGATATATTTTGTCCGTTTGTCCAATTACACCATCTATAAATTTTCTTCTCGTTGCACTTCCCTCAAGGATCAAATCTTGATCAATAGGAGAAATTATTACAAGAGGGATTAATCCTATATGGTCTGAAATTTTATCATAATTCTTTTGATTTCTTTTAATTTTTTTTTTTTGCCCTTTTTTAAAACTGCAAATAATCTTTTCAATTCTTTTAAGATTTTTAAATTTTCCTTGAATTACAAAAAAATCTGTTCCAAATTTGATATTTTCATTGGCTGATGGGTTAAAGTAACTTTTGCCAAAAGCTAGATGATAGATAGAATCTATAATATTTGATTTTCCTATACCATTGTCCCCAACAAAACAATTAATTGATGAATTAAAATCTAATTCAAACGCACCAATACTTTTGTAGTTTGTCAATGAAAGTTTCTTTAAGATCATCTTAATAGAATTAAAAAGTTTTTAAGTTAATAATATATTCTTTCAATAAAACTTAAAATCCACCTTATTTCTGTTTTTGGTTTTGGAATAAAAAAGATTACTTTTGGAAACTATAAAATTGTAATGGCAACATACAAAAAAAGAGGATATAAAAAGTCTATTATAAATAAGGTTGAAGGCCTTTCAGAAGAAAGTACTACTGCTGAAGTTTTTGATAAATTAGATAGCTCTGCCTCAAAAACTGAGCAATTTGTTGCTAAATATCAAAATTATATTATCAGCTTTATAGGCTTCATAGCTCTTACTATCTTGTCTTATTTGGCTTATATAAATTTTGTTTTTGAACCAATGGAAAGAGAAGCTATAAGTGAATTAGGCCAGGCACAATATTATTTTGATATAGCTGTAAATACTGAAAATTCTGATTCACTATATTATTTAGCTCTAAATGGGGGAGAGGGAAAATATGGATTTCTTGATATTATTGAAAACTATGATGGTACACAAGCGGCAAAACTTGCCACATATAGTGCAGGAATGTCATATTTGAATTTAAAAAATTATGAAAAAGCTATATTTTTCCTAGATCAATTTGATTCTGATGACGTTCTTCTAAGTGCTCTTTCAAAAGGGGCAATTGGTGATGCTTTTGCAGAAATAGGTCAAATTGATGATGCATATGAATATTACGTACTTGCTTTCCAAGCAAGTCAGAATTCATTTACAACACCGAAGTATTTGTATAAAGCAGCTATGATTGCTGATCTAAGTAATCAAAAAAAACTAGCATTAAGTTATCTCAAGAGGATAAAAAAAGATTACCCTGAAGCTATTGAATCAAAGTTAGTTGATGTTCAAATTGGACGCCTTGAAAATTTTAATTAAATATGGGCTTATCAAAATCTAAGATTTCACAAGCAAATCTTGTTGAAATACCTAATGGTTCTAAGTTTAAATTCGCGATAGTTGTTTCTCAGTGGAATAAATCCATAACTGAAAAATTATTTGAGGGATGCTATGGTGTGCTCATAGAAAATAGTGTGGCATCAAAAAATATTTTTAGAATTGATGTGCCGGGAAGTTTTGAACTCATTTATGGATCTAAGAAAGCGCAAGAAAGTGAGGTTGATGTAGTTATTTCAATAGGTAGTGTCATTAAAGGAGAAACTGAGCATTTTAATTTTATTTGTAATGCTGTTTCTCAAGGGATAAAAGATCTTAATATAAATTCTAAGATTCCGGTAATTTTTTGTGTTCTTACTGACAATACTTTTGATCAGGCCGAGGCTAGAAGTGGGGGCAAACATGGGAATAGAGGTTATGACTCTGGTATTGCTGCATTAAAGATGGCATCAATTGCAAATTTGTAACTTTTCTTTTATTTAAAAACTAGTTTCAATACCTTTCAAAAAAATACTTAATAATTTATTTAAGAGATTATTAAATTATATTCATTTAAATGAAAATTAACTTTTTTAAATTAAAAAGAAATAGAAGATTTAATTATACACCCAGATATTTTAAAGGGAAAGAAGATGTTAATGATCCTTCAGGAATTTCTAGGTTTAATTTTGATTCTAGGTTTTCAAAATATAGACAAGCATTTAACAAAAATGACCTTGGTCATAAATGGAGTGAAGAAAGAAAAAAAACGAGAGTTTTTAGTAATAGATTTTTTTCATTAAGACTCGCATTAATTATCCTATTTCTTATTTTGATTTTTCTTTATATTATAGATTTTGATATAGAAATTTTTAAATTTTAAAGTTAATGACTCAAACAATTTCAATTCTTCCTGAAAATATAGCCAATCAAATTGCTGCTGGAGAAGTTATTTTAAGGCCTTCATCTATAGTAAAAGAACTTATAGAAAATTCAGTTGATGCAAATGCAAAAAAGATTCAACTAATTATTAAAGATTCTGGCAAAACTTTAGTTCAGGTTATTGATGATGGCATAGGAATGTCAATAAAGGATTTAAAATTATCATTTCAAAGACATACTACTTCAAAACTTAAAAATTTTGATGATCTTTTTTTACTAAAATCCAAAGGGTTTAGAGGTGAAGCGTTAGCATCGATTGCTGCAATTGCTATTATTCAAGCTACTTCTAGAAGAAAAAAAGATGAAATTGGTAAATTAATAAAAATTTCGGGAGGTAAAATTGGATTAGTTGAGGATTCTGTAACATCAGTAGGAACTTCAATTAGTGTAAAAAATTTGTTTTATAATGTGCCAGCGCGGAGAAATTTTTTAAAATCAGATAATGTAGAATTAAAACATATTATTGACGAATTTCATCGAATAGCTCTTGCACATCCAGAAATTTGTTTTGTTTTTTTTCAAAATGACTCAGAATTATTTAAACTCCCTATCTCAAGTTTGCAAAAGAGAATTATTAATATTTTTTCAAATAAGATACAGGCAAAGCTGATTCCTGTTGAAGAAAAAACATCAGTTGCTGAAATTTCAGGTTTTGTTATAAAGCCTGATTTTTCAAAAAAATCGCGAGGCCAACAATTTTTTTTCGTAAACAATAGATTTATTAAAAGTCCTTTTTTAAATCATTCAATTGTTTCTGCTTTTGAGGGACTTTTATCTGATGGCTTTTTCCCTGGTTATTTTATTTTTTTAAAAGTCGATCCTAAATCAATAGATGTTAATATACATCCAACAAAAACAGAAGTTAAATTTGAAGATGAGCAAAATCTTTTTGCAATTTTAAAAGCTACTGTAAAGCACAGTTTAGGAATGTTTCAGGTTTTCCCAAGTATTGATTTTGAGAAAGATCCTGGTCTAGACGTTCCTTATGAATATATTAGAAAATCTCCTAAAGAACCCCCTATAGAGATAAATTCTTCATTCAACCCCTTTAGAGAAGAAAAAGGGATCGAAAAAATATCCCGGGATTCATGGGATAATCTTTATTCCAAGATTGAATCTAAAGATTCAGCTAATATATCTGAAGACGAACTTCAATTAAATTTATCTCAATCACCTAAGGTCTTTCAGCTTTTTAAGAAATATATTATAACTTCTTTACGTTCTGGATTATTAATTATAAATCAGCAAAGAGCTCATCAAAGGATACTCTATGAAAAATTTTTAAAAAGCCTAACAAGTGAAAAAATGGTGACGCAAGAGCTTATATTTCCAATAAAAATTAAGCTTTCAAAAAAAGAACTAGTTCTTTTTGATGAATATCATAAGAATTTAAAAGCTATAGGATTTAAAATAAAATTATCTGGATCAAATCTAAAAATTAAATCTGCTCCATCAATTTTTAATCATGATAATTTAGAAGATATTATATTAAACTTATTTTCTATGATTGATGATGGGAATTTTGATAGTTTTAGCAAGTCAGATTTTCTATCAAAAGCTCTTTCAAATGTAGCTTCTATTAAGTCAGGAAGAATTTTATCTGTAAAAGAGCAACAGATTTTGGTTGATGATCTATTTGCCTGCAAAGAGTTTTTGACATCTCCGTTTAATCATCAAATTTTTGTTACTTTGAGTAAAGAAGAATTAGATGAAAAATTAAATTAATGTATAATATTACTGAAACAGTAAAACATTTATTAATAATCAACGGTATTTTTTTTCTAGCCACTGCTATATCAGGCAATCAATTTTATGACCTTTTTGCTTTACATTATCCTGATAATCCTAAGTTTCAAATATGGCAGCCGATAACGCATATGTTTATGCACGGAGATGTATATCATATTTTTTTTAATATGTTTGGATTATGGATGTTTGGAACACCTCTTGAAAAAATGTGGGGTAAAAATAAATTTATTTTTTTTTATTTATCTACTGGACTTGGTGCTGCTTCATTACAGTTGCTTCTGTATAATTATCAAATAAATAGTATTAACGAGTTTCTTTTTAGCTCAGGAGTTAATGAGTCTGAATTAGTAAATTTTTATCGTACTGGTTACTTGCCTAGTAGAATTAATGAATCTATTCTAAAAGATTTACCTCTCATTGATGCTTTTAATTCTTATCATTCATTAATGGTTGGAGCCTCAGGTGCTTTGTATGGTGTTTTAGTTGGATTTGCAATGTTGTTTCCTAATGCTCAACTGATGTTATTATTTCCTCCAATACCAGTAAAAGCTAAAATACTTGTTCCTATACTAATTTTGGCTGATCTTTTTTTTGGCTTTTCTTCTTATTCAATAGGACCCATAGCGCATTTTGCTCACTTAGGGGGAGCGCTTACAGGACTTGTTATGATGTGGTATTGGAAAAAGAAACAATTCGATAATAATCGATGGAATTTATGACTTATTTAAATGATCTTAAGTACAAGTATTCAGGTTTTTCAATAGCAGAAAAAATTATTTTTTTAAATATTATTTTCTTTTTAATTCCTTATTTAATAAACACTTTACTTTTTCTCTTTAATATAAACTCTAAATCATATATAGAACTATTTCTATTGTCTCCTGAGTTTAATAATTTAATTATAAAGCCATGGACAGTAGTTACATATAGCTTTATTCATGATGGGTTTTTCCATCTTTTCTGGAACATGCTTCTTCTTTATTATATAAGTAGAATGATTCTTAATTTATTTTCTTCTTCCACCTTCATCAATATTTATTTTTTAGGAGTGATTATTGGCGGAATATTTTTTTTATTCAGCTATTCTTTTTTTCCTGTTTTCAAAGGAGACTTTTCTTCAATGGGAGGATCATCAGCTGGAGTTATGGCAGCAATAATTTTTATGTGTGCATATTCTCCAGAAAATAAAATTAGATTGTTTCTTTTCAATATTAAACTTAAGTACATAGGTGTTCTTTTTTTTGTATTTGATATTATACAAATACCTTATGGTAATGCTGGAGGGCACATAGCACATATTGGAGGCGCAATTTTAGGATTTTTTTATGCAAGAAATTTGATTAATGGAAGAGATATTGGCTCTGGCTTTGAAAATTTATGGAAGTTTTTTTTAAAAAAAAGAAGAAAAAAAGCGACAAATAAATTTTTCCGAGATATAAACAAGGTAAATAAAAAACTTGAGAAAAGTTATAAGCAAAAAAGTATTGATGCTATTCTAGATAAAATAAGTAAATCAGGGTATGAAAGTCTATCTGACAAAGAAAAGGATTTTTTAAGCCGTTATGGAGAAGATTAAAAAAATGATTACAAGTAATTAAAAATGAAGCTAAATTTCATTGATAAAATTTTAACACTTATTAATTCCATTTTGATTTTTTTTCAGATGCTTTTAATGGGAACTTTTGGAGATTTCCACTATTTCCCATTATTAAATATATTGGTTCCCATTTTCGCACTTGCAAATTTGATTTTTTTCATTTATTGGATTTTTATTTTCAAATGGCCATTTATTTTATTTATAGCTTCATTATTTATAGCACATTCTGATTGGTCACTTCTTTACAAATTTCCAAGTAATTCAATATCTGTATCTAACGGATTAAAAATTATGAGTTTTAATGTTAGACTTTTTAATTCTTATAATTGGATTGGATCAGATGATATTCCTAATGCAATTGAATCCTTTATTCTAAAAGAAGATCCTGATGTTTTATGTTTTCAAGAATTTTCGTTTGAAAAAAGCCCTAAGTTTTTGAATTATAAATATCGATATATTCAATCATTAACTGAAAATGGAGAAAATGGATTAAGTATTTTATCAAAGTACCCATTATATAACAAAGGACTAATAAATTTTGAAAATTCAAATAATGGTGGAATATACTCTGATTTAAAATATAAGAATGATACCATTAGGCTTTATAATCTGCATTTTGAGTCTTTGCATCTCAGTTCAAATGATAGTATGAACACTACAGGGCATTCTGAAAAAATCAAAAAAAGACTAGATCATGTAGTCAAAAAAATTAGACAAAATAAATCAAGACAACAAATCGAAAAAATTTTTAACATTCAAGAAAAGCAAGTAATGAAATTTAATGAAATTCAAGAAAAGAATAATTATTTGTCAATTGTTTGTACTGATTTAAACAATAATGCTTTTTCAAAACCTTATAGTCTTTTAACTTCAAATTATATTGATTCTTTTGTTCAAAAAGGAAGTGGGCTTGGAACTACTTATGAAATTTCCTCTATTCCTTTCAGGATAGATTTTATTTTAGTAGATCCAAGAATAGAGGTTATTAGATTTGAAACTTACGATCTCTCACTTTCTGATCATAGACCAATATCTGCTGTTGTTAAATTATAATATTGCTTCAATAAATCAAATCCTAATATTCTTTAGATAATCTAGACTTTCTGGTCCAAGATTAAATAATAAATCTACAATACTTAAATTCGAAAGAAATCCATGCTTGTCAATAAAAACTTGATTATATTTTAAAATTGAGGCGTTAACTATTTTCTTAGAAACGATCAAGTCTCTTTTTTCATTTACTTTATTATGATTTTTTTCTTCAATGGGAATCTCAAATTTTAATAATTTTAAAATAACTTTTATTAAACCAATATTTAATTCCATTAGACTGGATATTTTATTATTATAAAACGGATAAAAGTCTTCTTCATAAAATTCAAAATAAGGTGATGCCCTATAAGACATTTGTAATGATCTCCAATGATTTTTTTGCCATAATAAATTATTATCTACCATAGTTTCTATGTCTTTCTGATGATTTGAACCTCTATTTTTAGTGACTGGTATTATGAGTTTCAATTTACCATTTGGGCCATAAATCTCAGCCCTATTTCTGTATGTTTGTTTTTGATAATGACCAGATGTCAAGAAATATAATTTTTTTTGATTGATGACCCAACTCATGTACTCAACACTAGGAAGGTAAGCAGGACAAACACTGATTATCATTTTATTTTTTAGTTTTTCTTTTTCTAAAAAAAATAAATACTTGCCAAGCGACTATAAATAACAAAAAATGAGCTAGATATGAAGTTCTTTCACCTTTACCTCCAACAGTTGTAAAAACTCTATCCCATCTAATTTTCCAATTTTTAATTCCGTCATTTATTCCTTCAATACTGAACCAAATAAATACTGGTTTACCTACAATATGATCAGAAGGGACAAAACCCCAAAATCGACTATCTTCTGAGCGATGTCTATTATCTCCCATCATCCAGTAATAATCTTGTTTAAACTTATAGCTTTCAGTTTTTGAATCATTAATAATTATTTCACCATTTTTAACAGTCAACCTATTTTTCTCATATTCTGTTATAATTCTTTTATAAAGGGGTAAATTATTTAGATTCAAATTAATTTTTTGTCCTGATTTGGGAATAATAATTGGACCAAAATTATCTTCATTCCAGTTAAATGGGATTTTATTTGGAAAAAAACTTTCATTGGCAGTTTTAATTTTATTAATATTCCGTTGAATACTGTCAAGCCATTTAACTTTTTTTAATTTTTTAAACTCTTCATTTGTTAAAACAAGTTCTTTAGTTGTTTCTCTAATCTCGATTATTCTTAAACCTAATTTTCTTACAATATCAATAGGAATTCCAGAAGATTTGGTTATTATCACAAAATTGTTTGAGTTATCATTAAAACTAGCTAAAATGTATGGCCTTAGAATATTATAAGAACTTTCTGTAATATTTGAAATACGAAAACGACGATTAAAATTTTTATATCCAAAACTAATAAGATCTTTAGAGGAAATACCTTTTTTACTATAAGCAGAGTAGGAAAATAGAATTTTGGCTCTATCTGGCAAAATATTCAACTTTCCATTATTGTAAACTAATCCATTTTTGATTTCTAGAGTGTCACCAGGTAGACCTACACAACGTTTGACGTAGTTAGATTTTTTGTCAATAGGTTTTTTTACTCCTTTTTCTTTTTTAAAGAATTGTCTAACGGTATCAGCAGGCCAATTAAAAACAACAATATCATTTTTTTTGATGTTTTTTATTTTAGGGAGACGGAGATAAGGTAGTTGAGGTTTTTTAAGATAAGATCTTGTTTTAATTATAGGAAGTGTATCGTGAACCATTGGAAAGGCAAGAGTTGTTGATGGAATTCTTGCCCCATAATGAAATTTACTTACAATTAGAAAATCACCTATTAAAAGTGATTTTTCTAATGATCCTGTAGGAATTATGAATGGTTGAAAAATATAATTATGAACTATGGTTGCTGCAATTACAGCAAATGTTATAGAAGTCACCCATTCTTCAACAGCAGATTTTGGTTTATCATTCTCAATTTCACCGTATTTAGTGGCTTTGTTGTAGTTTATATAGTAGATATAGAACCCTAAACTAATAATACACAAAAAGTATTCTTTTAATGAGTTTCTTCCAAAACTTCTTAAAGTCCCAATCCATATTGAAATGATCATTAATAAATTAATTACAGGAAAAAATAGTAAAATAATCCACCACCTGGGATACTTAATTATTTTTAATAGGACAATTGCATTGTAAATTGGAATAATAGCTTTCCATGATTTTTCTCCACTAAGTTCATAGAGTTTCCAAGTTCCAAAAAAATGAATTATTTGAATCAAAAAGAAAAATATAAACCATTCAAAAATTGTCATTTCTATAGAATTAAAAATTTAAAACATCATTCATTCCAAAAACACCTTTTTTTCCTTTGATCCATAGAGCAGCTAATAATGCTCCTTTTGCAAAACTTTTCCTAGAAAAACTTTCATGCCTAATACTAATATTATCTAAAATGGAAGAATAATTAACCTGATGAATTCCGTGCACTTTTTCTTTTCGTTCTGATTTCACTGAAAGTATAGATTTTTCATTAGTTTGATTTAATTCCCAATTATCATATTTACTATTTTTAATTATATCCTCAGCCAAGGATATAGCGGTACCACTTGGTTTATCAATTTTTTCAATGTGATGTGTTTCTTTAATA
>JAQWON010000076.1 GCA_029245825.1 Flavobacteriaceae bacterium | reverse complement strand
GTCTTAATTAAAACCTGAATCTTGGGACTAAATAAAAATAAAATTTTTGGTTATTCCTCTTTAATTGTTTTTTTGTTTGGAACAGCCTTAATTCTTTTAGGTCTTTTAAAATATCCCGATCATGCAATCGGATTCTCTGTATCTGGAGTTGGGTTTTATGCTATCGCTTGGGCTTTTAATGCTTTAAGGGGTAGGATATAGTTTTGTTTTATTAAGTCATATTTTTAGGATCTACCCAATCATCAAATTCTTTTGAAGTAACATAATTGAGTAATATTGCTGCTTTTTTCAAAGTAATGTCTTCAGCAAAAGCTTTGTTAGCAATTTCAGCAGCTTTATAATATCCAATCTTTGTATTTAAAGCAGTTATAAGCATTAGAGAATCATTAAGAAACTGATTAATCTTTTTTTTATTCGCTTTAATTCCATCCATACAGTTTTCAGCAAAACTTAGACATGCATCACCAATCAATCTTGCTGAAACCAATAGATTTGATGACATTAAAGGCTTAAACACATTTAATTCATAGTGACCTTGCGCACCACCAAATGAAATTGCGGTATCGTTACCTATTACCTGTGCACATACCATTGTTAAGGCCTCACACTGAGTGGGATTTACTTTCCCCGGCATTATTGAACTTCCTGGTTCATTTGAAGGAATTATTAGTTCTCCTATTCCAGATCTTGGGCCAGAAGCCATCATACGAATATCATTAGCAATTTTATTTAAAGAAACAGCTAATTGTTTTAAAGCTCCATGACTTTCAATTATAGCATCATGAGCAGCTAGGGCCTCAAATTTATTTTTAGCCGAGATAAATGAAATACCAGAAAACTTTGAAATATATTTAGCTACTAATTCAGAATATCCTTTTGGCGTGTTCAAACCGGTTCCAACTGCAGTGCCTCCAAGGGCAATTTCAGATAAATGAGGCAAAGAATTTTTTAAGGCTCTAACGCCATACTCTATTTGGGTATAATATCCAGAAAATTCCTGACCTAGAGTTATAGGTGTTGCATCCATAAGATGAGTTCTTCCAATCTTAATAATTTCCTCAAATTCTTTAGATTTAGCTTTAATTGATTTAATTAATTCAGAAACACCTGGAATTGTCACCTCAATAATTTTTTTATAACAAGCTATGTACATAGCCGTAGGAAAGGTATCATTGGAAGATTGAGATTTGTTTACATCATCATTTGCTTTTAAAAAAATTTCACCTTCTCCTAATTTATTATCTAATAACACATGAGATCTATTTGAAATTACCTCATTAACATTCATATTGGTTTGGGTCCCAGAACCAGTTTGCCATATGACTAAAGGAAACTGATCATCTAATTTGCCATCAATTATTTCATCGCAAACTTTTGCAATTAGGTCTCTTTTTTTTATCTCAAGAACACCTAATTCATGATTTGTATAGGCGGCTGCTTTTTTTAAAATTGCAAAGCCATAAATAATTTCTATTGGCATTGATGATTCAGGCCCAATTTTAAAATTCTTCCTAGATCTTTCAGTTTGAGGACCCCAATAAACATTAACAGGAACTTTGACTTCTCCTAAAGTGTCTTTCTCAATTCGATAATCCATTTGCAAAATTATTATACAAAAGTAATTCCTTTTAAGTAATTAATTCATTTTTTTTTTCATATTGAAATCTTTCAATATTTTTTATTGTAAATTTGTTTATATAAATAATTATATGATTGAATTTGATCAGTACCTTGGTTTTATAGCTTTTTTAAGTATTCTTACAATGGGATTTTGGCTAATGATCTTTTTGATGTTATTTGTTATCCCTTATTGGATTACTGGTTCTTTTCTCCAGAGAATTAAGGAAAAAAGTAAGAAAAATAAAAAGACATAAGTTTTTTAAATATCTAATTCACCACCTGCGTCTTCTGCACTGTAATTTTGGTTTTGCCCTCTTCTGCTCTCATATTTCTTTTGGTTAAGTCTATAAGTAATAGTGAAAATATAAGTAGGTGTTCTCCATTGGAATTCACTGTATCCATTAAAATTAGGTGTGATCGTTTCTGAAACTCTTCGTCCTGAATTGAAAACATCGCTAGCTCTAAATGAAATTGTTGCTTTGTCTTTTAAAAAATCCTTATTCAATGCTCCTGAAACAACAAAATTTCCTTGCCTTTTGGTTTGTGAATTTTCTGATGGACCAGAGTAACGCATCCTTAGTTGCCAGTCAATTTTGCCAGGAAGTCTAATTGTACTGTTTAATCTACCATACCATCTTAAATTAGTTGCACCAAAATCTACGTTTTCATATTCACCAATTAGTTCAGAACTAAACAGATTAAAATTACCATTAAAACGAACCTTTCTAGAAGGAGTGTAACTTAGATTAAATTCTGCCCCATACCTTCTTTCCTCAGCAAGATTTACTGGGGTTCTTTTAATAACAGGAACTTCAACTACGGGATTTTCCGGGTCATTTCTATTACCGCTTATAACAACAGTTTCCCCCGTATTAATAGTTATAAACTGATAAACGCTAGTGGACTTTTGGAAATATGCAGATCCATTTAAAGTGAACTTATCCCATCTTTTTAAATATCCAAAGTCATATGCGTTAGAGTAGCTTGGATCTAGATCAGGATTTCCTTGGAAAACATTTGTAATACTACTTCTTGAAGGGAATGGATTTAGAAATCTTGACCATGGCCTTCTAAGTCTTCTGCTATATCCAAGTGTTAAGCTTTTTGTTTCATCAAACTCATATGAGAGGTTAATTGTTGGAAACCAATCAGTATAATTTTTCAGATTATTATCATTTGTAGTTTTCTGGTTTATGGTAATATTTGAATTTTCCATTCTTAAACCTAACAAATAAGAAAATTTATCAATTTTTTTTCCATATTGTGTGTAGGCAGCATTTATGTATTCTTTATAAAACAATATATTTGATAAGTTACCATCAATTCTAAAAGTTCCATTGTCTAAATATGAAACCTCATAGTCTGTTTCTTGATTTAAAAAACTCCCCCTATATCCAATTTCAAACTGAGTATTTTCATCAATAGGCAAAACATAATCTCCCTGAAGAAGGGTTCTATTTTGATCTTCATATTGTTTAACCCTTTCATAATTAATTTCTGATATTTCAGGAAATAAAATTTTGTTTTCAATACTACCATCCTCATCTTCTTTACTTTTTTCAAACTGAGCAACTAAAGTTATTTTTTGACCTTTATCATCTAATTCAGAATCAAAATTTGCACTAAACTGATATGATTTGTCATCATCTGTTTCATTCTCCACTCTATTTGAACTGCTTATTAGATCATCTGAAGAATTAGTTTGTTTAATGTCGTTTTTTGTTTCGTTGTCTCCTTTTCTGTCTCTATAAAAGCCGCTTAAGATTAAAGAAGTATTTTCCTTCAAGTAAAATTCAATTCCAAGATTTGTGAAAACACTTCTATTGTCCCTGAGCGGTTTTCTTTCCTCTTCAAGAAATGTACTTGGATCATCGCCATTAAAATACTCATTGTCGTTGTAGAAATAGCCTTTTGATCTATTTTGTCGAATAGAGTTTACTGTAAAAATGTTAAACTTATCATTTCTAAAATTTACAGTAGCTGAACCGCCATATGTATTAGGAGCTCCAATATTTGCTACAAAATTTCCATTGACACCTAGTAGTTCTTGTTTTTTTAAGATAATATTTAGTATACCACCAGTACCTTCAGAGTCGTATCTTGCTGATGGAGAAGTTATTACTTCTACTTTGTCAATTGATTCTGCAGGAAGCTGTTGAAGCCCTTGTGGACCAGATAGACCTACTAAACCAGAGGGCTTACCATTTATAAGTATTCTTACACTACTATTACCCCTAAGAGATACATTCCCCTCAACATCAACAGAAACTGATGGAACGTTGTCTAGAACATCAGCCACACTACCACCTCTTACTGTAATATCCTTTCCAACGTTATAAATTCTTTTGTCTAATCTGATTTCTACTTCAGTTCTCTCAGCCATTAATTCAACACCTTGTAAGTTGTCTACTGATATATTGAGTTTTATTTCTCCTAAACTTAAAGGTTCTCTTATCATAACAGATTCTTGATTATATGATTCAAAACCTATGAAATCAATTGAAATGTCATACAACCCTGGGAAAATATCGACTTTAAAATTACCATTAGAGTCAGTTATGCCGCCTTGTAGAAGATTTGAATTTCTTTTGTTAGTAAATGTTATCGTAGCATATTCCAATCCTTGATTTGTCTCTTTATCTATCACTCGCCCTTCAACAACTTTTTTTTGAATTGATCTGTAGGATTGGGCAGGCCTTTGTGCAAATAAACTTAAGGCAAAGAATAAAGTAAATAAATATAAAAAATTTGTTTTCATTTGAACATTATACCGTTTAGTTATTTAATTCCCCTACTTTTTGATGAAAAGCAATTAAATTTTCAATTGGACGAGCTAAAACACCAGAATTTTTATATTCAATAATAGGCCGTTCTATTAAAGTAGGGTTGTTTGATAGAATATCAATTAATTCATCTTCTTTGAGATTCATTTTTGAAAATTTTGTTTTCCAAAGACTTTCATTCTTTCTGACTATTTTTTCTGGTGAGAGATTAATTTTTTTAAGTAGGTCAGATATGTTTTTTGAAGTTAATTTATTCTCCAAATATTTAATAACTTCAACTTCATATCCACATTCATTCAAATAATTAAGAGCTTCTCTAGATTTTCTACACCTTGGATTATGATATATCCTCATAGATTAATTATAGTTTAAATCAATTAAAAATCTCTTAATTTGAATAAATCATTTGATCTTTTCAACTAGAGCTTTAAAAGCTTCAGGGTTATTTACTGCAAGATCAGCTATAACTTTTCTATTAAGTTTAATATTATTGTTTTTTACCTTAAGCATTAGTTCAGAGTATGTTAGCCCATGAATTCTTGAAGCAGCATTAATTCTAGTAATCCAAAGTGATCGAAAATTTCTTTTTTTCGTTCGTCTATCACGATAAGCATAGCTCAATGCTTTTTCAACAGCATTTTTAGCAATAGTCCAAACATTTTTTCTCCTACCAAAATATCCTTTGGCCAGTTTAATAATTTTCTTTCGTCTCTTTCTTGAAGCTACTGAATTTACAGATCTAGGCATTTCTTATTTTTTAGGCAACAAAATTAATACTTCTTAATTGAATATGTACTATAAATATATTTTTTTAGATTTTATTTCAAACGAAGCTGTTCTTTAATGTTTTTACTATCTTTTTGATTAACAGTGGTTGAGTGTGTTAGTCTTAATTTTCTTTTTTTAGATTTTTTTGTAAGTATATGATTTTTAAAAGCATGCTTACGTTTAATCTTACCAGTTGCAGTTAGTTTAAATCTTTTTTTAGCACTAGATTTAGTTTTCATTTTAGGCATAATGCATTTTTTAAATAATAATTTTTTTTTAGGTGTAATTAACATTATCATTCTTTTACCCTCTAACAGAGGCATTTGTTCTACTTTGCCAAAATCTTCAAGATCTTGGGCAAGTCTCAAAAGTAAAATCTGACCTTGCTCTTTAAAAACAATAGACCTCCCTTTGAAGAAAACAAACGCTTTTAATTTTGCTCCATCATTTAAAAATTTTATGGCGTGTTTTTTTTTAAACTCATAATCATGTTCATCTGTTTGAGGACCGAATCTAATTTCTTTAACAATAACTTTTGTTGTCTTTGATTTTAAATTTTTTTCTCTCTTCTTTTGCTCATATAAAAATTTCTTATAGTCAACTATTTTACAAACCGGAGGCGAAGCTTTTGGTGAAATTTCAACAAGATCAAGACCTATTTGATCAGCTAAAACTAAAGCTTTAGAAAGGTTATAGACTCCAATTTCAACATTTTCTCCAACCAAGCGAACTTCACTTGAAGTTATCTTTTCATTAATTTTATGGGGATTTTCCTTGAAAACTCTTGCAGGACCTCTAAATCTTTTTCTTCTTATTGCTATGACTTAAAATTTTAAATTAGTTTTCAAATTTAGCTATACTTTTTGACAATTCTTCATTAATCAATGACACAAAATCATTTGTACTCATTTGACCCAAATCTCCTTCTTTCCTTTTCCTGACAGATAAATTATTTTTATTACTCTCTTTTTCACCTAAAATAAGCATGTACGGAATTTTTTTCAATTCTGCATCACGAATTTTTTTACCAATAGTCTCATTTCTGTTATCAAAGGAAGTGCGAATATCGTTTTTTTCTAAAAAATTCAAAACTTTATCTCCATATTTCTCATACTTTTCACTAACAATAAGAATCGAGACTTGATTAGGGGTTAACCATAATGGAAAATCTCCAGCAGTTTGCTCTAGTAAAATAGCGACAAATCTTTCCATACTACCAAAAGGAGCTCTATGGATCATTACAGGTCTGTGAAGTTCATTATCTTTTCCTTTGTATGATAAATTAAATCTTTCAGGTAAATTATAATCAACTTGTATTGTTCCTAATTGCCACCTTCTTCCAAGAACGTCTTTGACCATGAAATCTAATTTTGGGCCATAAAATGCAGCTTCACCTAACTCGACTGAATAGTTTAATTTTTTTTGATTAGCAGAATCTAAAATAGCTTTTTCGGCAAGATCCCATTGGAGATCATCGCCAATATATTTATCTGGATTGTTTTTATCTCTTAGTGAAACTTGAACTTCAAAATCATTAAATCCAAGAGATTCAAAAACATATAACACTAAATCAATAACTCCAGCAAACTCATCTAATAATTGCTCGGGTGCACAAAATATGTGTGCATCATCTTGCGTGAATCCTCTTACTCTTGTGAGTCCATGAAGTTCTCCACTTTGTTCATATCGATAAACTGTTCCAAATTCCGCAAATCTTACAGGTAATTCCTTGTAACTGTATGGTCTAGAGTTAAAAATCTCACAATGATGAGGACAATTCATTGGTTTTAAGAGAAAAGTTTCATTTTCCGATGGTGTTTGTATAGGCTGAAAGCTATCTTGTCCGTATTTTTCATAGTGTCCTGAAACCATATATAATTCTTTATTCCCGATATGAGGAGAAATAACCTGTTTATATCCTGCTTTATTTTGAGCCTTTTTTAAAAAGGTTTCAAGATTTTCTCTTAAAATGGTCCCTTTTGGTAACCACAGAGGTAATCCTTGGCCTACTTTTTCAGAAAAAGTAAATAATTCTAATTCTTTGCCTAATTTTCTATGATCTCTTTTTTTAGCCTCTTCAATTCTTTTGAGATATTCTGAGAGTTCTTTTTGCTTGGGAAAGGATATTCCATAAACTCTTGTCAGCTGTTTATTTTTCTCATTTCCTTTCCAATATGCACCAGCTATATTTAAAAGTTTAACTGCCTTAATAAAACCTGTATTAGGTATATGCCCACCTTTACAAAGATCTGTAAAGTCACTATGATCACAAAAGGTTATTTCTCCATCTTTCAAATCTTCAATTAGTTCTAATTTATATAAATTATTTTCCTTTTTGTAAAATTCTATAGCGTCTTTTTTCTTTACACTTCTCATCTTGAATTCAAATTTTTGACTAGCAAATTCCATGAACCTTTTTTCTAGAGTCAACAAATCATTATCAGAAAATGACACATTTCCAAAATCCACATCATAATAAAATCCACTATCAATTGGAGGGCCAATTGTTAATTTAGCTTTAGGATAGATTGATAAAATACTTTGAGCTAATACATGTGCTGAAGAGTGCCAGAAAGCCTTTTTCCCCTCGCTATTTTGCCATGTAAAAAAAATTATTTTTCCGTTTTCACATATTTTAGTTGAAGATTCAATTATTTT
>JAQWON010000064.1 GCA_029245825.1 Flavobacteriaceae bacterium | reverse complement strand
AAAAAAGATTTTAAAAAGGCGAGCTTGCTTCAAAGAAAAACAGCAGTTGATTTTTCAAAATTACTTGGCCTTGTTGCAAGTGAACATCCAAAAATGAGAATTAGGTTTTCAACTTCTAATCCACAGGATATGTCTGTCGATGTAATAAAGACAATGTCTAAATATGAGAATATATGTAATCATATCCATCTGCCAGTTCAATCAGGAAGTAATTCGGTTTTAGAAAAAATGAATAGGAAGCATACAAGAGAGGAATATATTGAGCTTATTGATAAAATCAAAGAAATTATACCCGATTGCGGTATATCACATGACATGATCGCCGGTTTTCCTGATGAAAAAGAAAAAGATCATAAAGAGACTCTAAGTCTAATGGAATATGTTAAGTATGACTTTGGATTTATGTTTTCTTACTCAGAAAGACCAGGTACCCCTGCTGCAAGAAAAATGAATGATAATATTCCTGAAGAGATAAAAAAAAGACGACTTCAAGAAATTATTTCTCTGCAACAACTTCACAGTAGGTATCGTTCAGATTTAATGGTTGGTGAAAAAGTTTGTGTTCTAATTGAAAAAAGTTCAAAAAGATCTGATAAATTTTGGAGTGGCAGAACGTCTCAAAATAATGTAGTTGTTTTTCCTAAAGATAATTATAGTATTGGAGATTTTGTTGATGTTGTAATTAAAGAAGCAACTTCTGCAACTCTTAAAGGAAATGCTGTCGCTATATCACCTAATATTTAAACGATTATAATGGAATCCATACAAAATATAAAACAAAGATTTAAGATAATTGGAAATCATTTTGGTCTTAATCGTGCCCTAGAAAAAGCATTAAGAGTTGCTGGAACAGATATTACTGTCTTAGTTACTGGAGAAAGTGGAGTTGGAAAAGAAAATGTTCCAAAAATAATCCATCAATTTTCTGCTAGAAAACATTCAAAATACATAGCTGTTAACTGCGGAGCTATTCCTGAAGGAACTATAGACAGTGAATTGTTTGGTCATGAAAAGGGAGCCTTTACTGGAGCAACCAATGCCAGAAGTGGTTATTTTGAGGTTACTGATGGTGGAACAATTTTTTTAGATGAAGTTGGTGAACTACCCCTAACAACACAAGTTAGGCTTTTAAGGGTTTTGGAAAATGGTGAATTTATAAAAGTAGGTTCGTCCAAAGTTCAAAAAACTAATGTTAGAATTGTTTGTGCTACAAACCTAAACATGCAAGATGCAATCAAAAAAGGTAAATTCAGGGAAGATCTATTCTATCGTCTGAGTACAGTTGAAATTTCGCTTCCTCCATTGAGGGAAAGAAAGGAGGATATAACTCTTTTATTTAGAAAATTTGCTTCAGATTTTGCTCAAAAATATAAAATGCCCACACTCAGATTAGATCAAAATTCTGAAAAAATTCTAAATCAATACAGTTGGGAAGGAAATATTAGGCAATTAAAAAATGTTGCTGAGCAAATGTCGGTACTTGAAAAAGAAAGACAAGTTACCCCCGAAGTTTTAAAGAATTATATTCCAGAAATCAATAAAAATCTTCCTGCACTAATTGATCAAGAAAAAAAAGATAAAAGCTTTTCATCTGAAAGGGAAATTTTATACAAGGTTCTTTTTGATATGAAAAGCGACCTAAATGATCTTAAAAAACTAACATTAGAGCTAATGGAAAATGACAATTTATCTTCATTACAGAAAAAAAACTTAGATCTAATAAATAAAATATATGGTGAAAAAGATAAAAATGCAGATAATTCACTAGAGGTTATTACAAATAAAAGTGATGAGATAAAAGCAAATCAAGAAGTGGAGGCCTCTGACAAATACGAATATGCTGAAACTGTAGTTGAAGAAGAGCCGCTTTCATTAATTGAGAAAGAAGTTGAAATGATAAAAAAGGCTTTAATAAGAAGTAATAGTAAAAGAAAATCTGCAGCTAAAGAGCTTGGAATATCAGAAAGAACACTATACAGAAAAATTAAACAGTTTAATTTAAATGATGAATAATAAAGTTTTCTTGCATTTATCAATTGTTTTTTGTCACATATTTTTTATCAGTTGTGGAATTTATTCTTTTACAGGCTCATCAATTCCTATAGGAGCAAAAACATTTCAAGTTAACTACTTTGAAAATATGGCAGGAAATAGACCAGGGTCAACTGTAGAACCAGGTCTTGATAGAGATTTTACCGTAGCTCTTCAAGATTATATCTTAAACCAAAGTAATTTAAATCTTGTTAATGAAGATGGAGATCTTATATACGAAGGAGAAATAACTAAATATGGTGTGACCCCAATGGCTTCAACTGCTGAACTGACAGCTGCACAAAATCGACTTACTATGAGCGTTAACATACGCTACATAAATACAAAAAATGAGGATGATAATTTTGAGAGAGAATTTTCTTTTTATTTTGATTTCCCTGGCGAATTACAAGTTTATGATGTGAAAGATGATGCTCTTAGAGAAATATTTGAAAGATTAACCCAAGACATTTTTAATCAGACATTAGCAAAATGGTAGAAGTTAAAACGCCACAAGATTTTTCTAAACTCATTAATGGATTAAATCCTAAAAATGAGGAACACAAAATTGCTTTAGAAAAAATCATTAAAGACTATCCATATTTTCAAACTCCTTTGCTCTATTACTCAAAGCTTTTAAAAAACACAAATCATTATGATTATGAAAAAATTTTAAGCAAAACTGCCGTTCTAACTAATGATAGGAAAATTTTAAAAGTATTTATTGACAATTTCAGATTTGATGATACAGGTGAGTATCCAATAAAAGGAGAAAATGAAATCGATAAGAGTAAGCTGAAATTTAGCTTTATTGAATGGATTAAATACAGTGAAAAAGAATCAGATTCTGTGATAGATGAAAAAATACCTCTTGAAAATAAAATCGATATAATTGATGATTTTATAGACAAAAGTCCATCAATATCTAAAATTGATAAAAATCATGAAATAAGTGATCTAGAACTTGAAAACGTTTTTTCTCCGGAAGAATTAATGACTGAAACTTTAGCAAAAATCTTTTTAAAACAAAAAAAATATACAAAAGCATTAAAAGCATACAGGATTTTGAGTTTGAAATATCCAAAAAAAAATGCTTTCTTTGCAGTCCAAATAAAAAAAATTAAAGAGATTCAAGATAAAGAATAGAATGTTATGAATACAAGTTTTACAATTTTTGTTGGTTTAATTATTCTTGTTTGTTTTCTTCTTGTGTTAGTAGTAATGGTACAAAACCCTAAAGGAGGTGGTTTATCATCTTCCTTTGGAGGTAGTTCTCAACAACTAGGAGGAGTCCAAAAAACATCCGATTTCCTTGATAAAAGTACATGGATACTAGCGACCTTTTTGTTAGCTCTTATTTTACTTTCCAACTTATCGCTAAACCAAAACTCTCAAGACCTAGAATCTCGCCTCATAAATGAAAATAATATCGAAGAAAGTACTATGGAAAGCATTCCTGAAGTGCTTCCTGAGATTCCTGAGGAAACTATTGATCAATAAAATCATGACATACTGTCATTTTAAATTTAAAATATTGAGATAATCTAATTGAAAATTGAAATGGCATGGTTTATGAAAATGTACAAATTAAACTTTAAAAAATGAGTAAAATTAAAATTCAACCCCTAGCAGACAGAGTTCTAATAGAGCCTGCTGCTGCAGAAACGAAAACATCTTCCGGTATAATTATTCCTGATACTGCAAAAGAAAAACCTCAAAAAGGAACTGTAGTTGCTGTAGGTCCAGGTACTAAAGAAAATCCAGTTACTGTAAAAGTTGGTAACAAGGTTCTCTACGGAAAATATGCTGGAACTGAACTCCAATTAGAAGGAGTTGATTATTTAATGATGAAAGAGAATGATATTCTCGCAATTGTATAACTGTAAAATATTTAAAAAATGGCTAAAAAAATTGAATTTGATTTAGATGCACGTGACGGTATAAAAAAAGGTGTAGATGCACTTGCAAATGCTGTTAAAGTTACCCTTGGGCCTAAGGGAAGAAACGTGATAATTGGAAAATCTTTTGGGTCCCCACAAGTAACTAAAGATGGAGTTACAGTTGCTAAAGAGATTGAATTAGAAGATGCGCTAGAAAACATGGGAGCGCAAATGGTTAAAGAAGTTGCCTCCAAAACTAATGATTTGGCTGGTGATGGAACAACTACTGCAACGATCTTAGCTCAGACAATAGTTAAAGAGGGCTTAAAAAATGTTGCTGCAGGTGCTAACCCAATGGATTTAAAAAAAGGGATTGACCTTGCCGTGAATGAAATTGTCAAAGAATTAGGCAAGCAATCTGTCGAAGTAGGTAATTCCTCTGAAAAAATTAGACAAGTTGCTAGTATCTCTGCAAACAATGATGAGGCAATTGGAAAATTAATTACTGAAGCTTTTGAAAAAGTTGGTAAGGAAGGTGTAATTACAGTTGAAGAAGCTAAGGGAACAGATACTTATGTTGATGTGGTAGAAGGTATGCAGTTTGATAGAGGCTATCTATCTCCCTATTTTGTAACAGATTCTGAAAAAATGCAAACTGATCTGGAAAATCCACACATACTTCTTTATGATCAAAAGATTTCAGCCATGAAAGACTTACTCCCAATTCTAGAGCCTGTAGCTCAGACAGGGAAACCTCTTTTGGTAATAGCTGAAGATGTTGACGGTGAAGCACTTGCTACTCTTGTAGTAAATAAACTAAGAGGTGCTCTTAAAATTGCTGCGGTTAAAGCCCCTGGATTTGGCGATAGAAGAAAGGCTATGCTAGAAGATATTGCTATCCTGACAGGAGGTACAGTAATTTCAGAAGAAAGAGGATTTAAACTTGAAAATACAACAATTGAAATGTTAGGCACTGCTGAAAAAGTTACAATTGATAAAGACAATACTACAGTTGTTAATGGTGCAGGTGATACAAAATCAATTGAAGCTAGAGTGAATCAAATCAAGTCACAAATTGAGACAACTACCTCTGATTATGATAAAGAAAAATTACAAGAAAGATTAGCAAAACTTTCTGGTGGGGTTGCTGTGCTATATGTAGGAGCTCCGTCTGAAGTTGAAATGAAAGAAAAGAAAGATCGAGTAGATGATGCTCTACATGCTACAAGGGCAGCAGTTGAAGAAGGAATTGTAGCTGGTGGAGGTGTTGCGTTATTATCTACTAAACAAAACCTTTCAAAATTAAAAGCTGAAAATTCTGATCAATTAACTGGTATTCAAATCATTTTAAAATCAGTTGAATCCCCGCTTAGAATTATAGCTGAAAATTCTGGAAATGAAGGATCTGTTGTTGTTTCCAAAGTACTTGAAGGTGGAAAAAACTTTGGATTTAATGCCAAAGACGGTTCTTATGTAGATATGCTTAAGGAAGGAATAATTGATCCAAAAAAAGTTGCTCGTGTTGCTATAGAAAATGCAGCATCTGTTGCAGGAATGATTTTGACTACTGAATGTGCTTTAGTTGATGTGAAAGAAGAAACTCCTGCTGCTCCAATGCCACCAATGGGCGGCGGAATGCCTGGAATGATGTAAGAAAGTAATTTTCAATAAAAGAAAAAACCTGTCAATTGACAGGTTTTTTTTATAATAGAGTTAACTCTTAATGAATAGGTTCTGTTCTATAGTGACAACACATAGGAAGTTCATCATAAACATCTTTACTAGCTTTAGCTTTATCTGTATCATGCCCTACACTTGAAATTTTATTATGAATGTCATTTAACTCAAGTTTTTTGTTGTCATAAATTATATCAATCATATTTGAGGGAATATCCCAGGTAGCCATTTTTACTCCCTTTAGAGAAAGGGCAGCTTTTTCAATTCTTTTCTTACACATTTCACAATTCCCTCTTACAACAAAACTTGTTCTTTCTGTTTTCTGAACTTGATTCGAATTATCTTCTACTGAAGAAATAAAATCAGACTTTGAAAAGGAAATAAATAAAATAAATGTCATTAATAATAATAATTTTTTCATAATCATAAAATATTGTTTATACAAAATTATAATTTTAATCTTAATCCAGAATAAATCATCCTCCCAAATATAGGAGCATATATTTGTGCCGAATCAAAATTTAAGCTAAATGGATTCTCACTTGAAATTATTGGATTTATCTGCTTGTAATTGCCAATATTCTCTGCCCCTAAATAAATTTCAAACTTACTTGAAAAAACTCTGGTAATTTGAGAATTAAGTAAATTATACTTTGGTGAAGATAGATTTTCAGGATCTCTAATAGTTTTTACTAGTCGTTGATCTCCAATAAAATTAATAGTTAAATCCCACTTCCACTGACTGCCATTATTAATAGTAGATTCCAATCCGGTACTAAAAAATATAATATTCCTTGGCTGCAAAGGTTTAGATAAATACCCTGAGTTGTAATTACTCTTTATTATATAATTCTTATATGCTGCAGAAAGTGTTAGAAATTCTCTGTAGCTAAAATCTAATCCTAACTGTAAACTTTTTGAGCTACTTTTACCTTCTAAATTATAGAAAGAAATTTTATTGGATTCCTCCCAGTCAATAAGAATTTGATTTTTAAAATTAGTTATGTAGTAATCAGCAACTAGCTCAAAATCTCCCCCTAAAAACCTAAAACTTCGTATAATACTTAAACCATAATTCCAAGCGATTTCAGGGTCTAATCCATAGACTCCAGATCCATTTTGAAGAAGATTTATAATACGATTTGTTCCAAAAATTCTTTGATTCTCAGCAAAAATATTTGCAATTTTTCTTCCTGAACCTGAGGAAATTCGTAAAACAAAATTTTCTAATGGGTTGTATCTAAAATGAATTCTGGGAGTTATAAAAGTTCCCATCCGATTGTGGTTATCAAATCTAAGGCCACCAGAAAAACTGATATCTGAATTATTATTGTATGTATACTCAAAAAAAGTTCCCATTGATCTATCTATTCTGTTGTAATTAATATTATCAACTGTTTCAACATATCGATCATAACTGAAATTCACTCCAACTTTAAATTTATTCATTGTATTTCCAATTATTGAGCTAAAAAGTAGGTTGTTATAAAGACTTTCATGATATATATCATAGATTCTAAGTCCATAATATGAATCCTGATCATGAGTGCTAAAAGCTGATTGAAATCCAAAAGATTGATAAGGAAGATCCGGAAATACATAACCTGCTTTAAAAGAAAGATCTAATCGATTGGTCTTTATTTCACTGCCCCAAAAAGTATTAGATCCTGCATGCTTTAATGGATCAAAATCTAGGACACCCATTTGTTTTTGATCTTGCATATACCTCCAAGTAAAAAAACTTACTAATCCTTTTTCTTGATTTGTATATTGCCATCTGTTCATAATATTAATTTGATTTGATAAAGGGCGATCCAAAAAAGTATCTTGATTTTGATCCATTCTATCATTATTATTGTTTGTATGAATATATACCCCCATACTGATTCGATCAAATACTTTTTTATTGATATGTACATTAGCCTCCAAACGTCCCATTTGAGAACCGAAGAGATTAATAAATAATGGCAAATCACTAAAAGGTTTTTTGAGTTCAGTATTTATCTGTCCTGAAATACTTTCAAAGCCATTAACAACACTTCCTGCGCCTTTAGTTATTTGAATGCTTTCAATCCATGTCCCAGGAATAAAAGTTAACCCATAAGCTTGTGAAGCGCCTCTAATCATTGGAATGTTCTCCTCAGAGATCATCAAGTAAGGACTTTCAAGGCCCAATATTTTAATTTGCTTAGTCCCGGTTAAAGCATCTGAAAAATTTACATCTATTGTAGGATTAGTTTCAAAACTTTCTGATAAATTACAACATGCGGCTTTTAAAAGTTCTTCACTAGAAACTTTCATTATATTCTGGGCTGCTAGATAAGATTTTTGTATTGTTTTCCTTTTTTTCTGAACTGTAACCTCATTAAGAGAATTGCTGTCATCTGGTTTTAAAAAATGGATAATTGGACTAGATTTGAGTTTTAAAGTATCTGATGAAAAACCGATATAACTGATTACTAACAAATCTGATTCCTGAGTCTTTTCTATTATGAAATCACCTGAAAAATTAGTAATGGTCCCTTTATTAGTGTTTAGCCAATAAACACTAGCTCCTTCTAAAGGATAATCATCCCCTTTAAGTTTGTATAAAATAGTTCCACTTACCTTCTCCTGAGCATGTATCAGTGAAAATGCAAGTATTAATGTGGTTAAAATAATTTTTTTCATGTATAAATATCTTAAGGTTGATAGTCAATAATTTTTAAAAATCTGAGACTATTTAATCAACCATAAAAGATAAATGAGCTAAAAAGCAAAAATAGTTTTGCTGGAGGGGGATACTTTATTTTTTTCAAATTCAAATTGGTAAAAAATACCTCTTTAACAAAAGAAGCATTACTGAAAAGAATTGAAAAATTATCTGAGAAGTTATTTATTTGCTTTACAGAAATTCTTTCTGGATCACTTTTTTGAACTATGAGAATATCATCATTACAACAATCTTCAGCTTTAAAGTTCTTGGAGTCTTGATGAGAATCGTTTTTATGATCATCAGGCATATCACAACCTGCTTTATCCCAAATAAATGATATTTCAGATACGGAACCTCCGCAAAAATGAATATTGAAAGCAAATCCAACATTAGAAGCTAGAAAAACTATGCACAACAATAATATGCGGATTGCTTTAAACATGATTTTACAAATTTAAGCTAATTTTTTATAAGCTTATAAAAATTACACACATAAGGTTTTTTTGATATTTTTGTTCAAAAGTATCAAAGTGAGCTTATTTTCAGGTTTAATTGACGAATCAGCCAAAATTTTATTAAATCCAAAAAAGAATTTTGAAGAAAAATTGAATAATTTATGCAATGTACTTCATGAAAAAATTAGTTATTATGATTGGGTTGGGTTTTACTTTTCAAATTTTGAAAATAAAACTCTTGAATTAAAAGCTTTTAGTGGATCTCCAACGGATCATGAAGTTATTCCTTTTGGAAAAGGAGTTTGTGGTGAAGTAGCAGTATCAAATAAAACATCTATAATTCCAGATGTTAGTTTACATAAAAACTACATTGCTTGTAACATAAATGTTAAATCAGAAATAGTAGTACCAATTTTTTACAAAGAATCAAATATAGGTCAAATTGATATTGATTCTTTTACTTTTGATGCTTTTAAAGAAGAAGATATGTTATTTTTAGAAAAAATTTCTAAAATGGTTTCTAGAGAAATTAATGGAGTAAAAAAATGAAAGGCAGAATAAAAATTTCTTCTGCACTGATTTCAGTCTTTGATAAAACTGGACTAGAGCCTCTAATAAAAAAATTGAAGAGTTTTGGCGTCTCATTTTATTCAACAGGTGGTACAGAGACCTTCATAAAAGGGTTAGGACATTCTGTAACCTCAGTGGAAAGTATTACTGAATATCCTTCTATACTTGGTGGGAGGGTAAAAACTCTCCATCCAAAAATTTTTGGAGGTATTCTTAATCGACAAGAAGAAGCAAGTGATCAATCAACTATAAAAAAGTTTGGCATTCCTCAAATTGATCTTGTTATAGTAGATCTTTATCCATTTGAAGAAACTGTTTTTTCAGGAGCAAAAGAAAGTGAGATAATTGAGAAAATAGATGTCGGAGGAATAGCTCTTATAAGGGCTGCAGCTAAAAACTTTAAAGATGTTTTGTGCGTTTCAAGTAAAGAATATTATTCAGATTTTTTATCTATGCTTGAAGAAAATAAAGGTGAAACTAGTATAGATGACAGGAAAAATTTTTCTGTAAAATCCTTCTTAACCTCTTCTAATTATGATTCTGCTATTTTAAAATATTTTCAAAAAAATGAAAAATTAACTCTGCGATACGGAGAAAATCCTCATCAAAAAGGAGAATTTATCGGTCCAATTGAAAAAATGATTGAAAAGATATCTGGGAAAGATTTGTCTTATAATAATCTACTAGATATTGATGCAGCATTAAATTTAATGTCTGAATTCAAAAATGAAAAAACTAGTTTTGGAATTTTTAAGCACACAAATGCATGTGGTTTTGCAACACGTTCAAATACAAAAAAAGCATATATAGATTCTTTAGCTGGAGATCCCGTTTCTGCATTTGGAGGAATATTAATTTCAAATTCAGAAATTGACCTTGAAACAGCTAATGAAATAAATTCTCTTTTTTTTGAAATACTGATTTCTCCATCTTTCTCTGATAAGTCGAAAAAAAAATTACTTGAAAAGAAAAAAAACAGAGTGTTAATCGTATTGAACCCTGAATACAATCTTCCGAAAAAAAATTTTCGTTCATGTTTAAACGGAACAATACATCAAACTAGAGATAATCATACTGATTCAATAGAAAATCTAAATTATGTGACTAATTTAAAACCTTCAAAAAATCAAATAGAAGATCTCTTATTTGGTTCAAAAATATCAAAGCATACAAAATCCAATACTATTGTTTTGGTTAAAAACAAACAATTGTTAGGGTCTGGAACTGGTCAAACTTCCAGAGTTGATGCACTTAGACAAGCAATAGAAAAATCAAAAAAATTTAAATTTGATTTAAAAAATGCTGTCATGATAAGTGATGCTTTTTTTCCATTCCCAGATTGTGTTGAAATAGCCCAAAAAGAAGGCATAAATTCCATATTGCAACCAGGAGGATCAATTAACGATCATTTATCCATAAATTATTGTAACAAAAACAATTTATCAATGGTCTTCTCTGGAATACGTCATTTCAAGCATTAATTTTATACCTTTGCAAAAAGATTAAATTTAAAGGTACAACATGGGTTTCTTAACTGAAGAGATAGCGATAGATCTCGGAACAGCAAATACACTAATAATACACAATGATAAAATTGTCGTTGATAGTCCATCTATAGTGGCTATAGACAGAAGGACAAACAAAATTATTGCTATTGGTGAAGAAGCAAATATGATGCAAGGCAAGACTCATGAAAATGTAAAAACGATCAGGCCTTTAAAAGATGGTGTAATTGCAGATTTCAATGCATCTGAACAAATGATCAATACACTTATCAAAAGTATTCCATCTCTTAAAAAAAGGTTTTTCACTCCGTCACTGAAAATGGTAATTTGTATACCTTCAGGTATAACAGAAGTAGAAATGAGAGCTGTTAAGGAGTCCGCTGAAAGAGTAAATGGCAAAGAAATTTATCTTATTCATGAACCAATGGCTGCTGCAATTGGAATTGGTATTGATATTATGCAGCCAAAAGGAAATATGATTGTCGATATAGGAGGAGGAACTACTGAAATTGCTGTTATTGCACTCTCTGGTATAGTATGTGATAAATCTGTTAAAATTGCAGGTGATGTTTTTACTAATGATATTGTCAACTACATGAGAAGTAAACATAATCTTTATGTTGGTGATAGGACAGCCGAAAAAATTAAAATTTTGATTGGATCAGTTATTGATGATCTAGAAAATCCGCCTGAAGACATGTCAGTTCAAGGAAGAGACTTAGTTACTGGGAAACCAAAACAAGTTATGACTAGTTACACCGAAATAGCAAAAGCACTTGATAAATCTATTATAAGAATTGAAGAAGCAATTATGGAAGCTTTATCACAAACTCCTCCGGAACTAGCAGCTGATATATATAACACAGGAATATATTTGGCTGGAGGTGGCGCTTTACTGAGAGGTTTAGATGTTCGTCTTTCAAGAAAAACAGATTTGCCAGTCTACGTAGCTGAAGATCCTCTTCAAGCAGTAGTGAGAGGAACAGGGATAACACTGAAAAATCTTGATGTATATAAGCCAATTCTAATAAAATAAATTTATATGCAGCAGATTTTAAATACCCTGCTGAGATATAAAAATTTCTTAATTTATATATCCCTACTGCTTTTTTCTATTTTCTTTTTGTCTAAAAGAAGTTTTTTTCATAGATCATTTATCAATCAATTAAGTCTTGGGCTATCAGGCTCTATTCACTTACTTAAAGAGAGAACCATTAACTATTTTGATCTGATTGAGAAAAACAAAATTTTAAGAACTGAAAATGAAAAACTAAAGATTTATGAGTTAATTTATCAAAATCAACTATTAGAATCAAGTGATACAATTAATTTCCCATTTAAAACTATTGGAACTAAAATACTCAAGAATAGTTATACTAATGCTAGAAATTATCTTATACTGGACAAAGGATTTAAAGATGGTATTTATTCAGAAATGGGAGTAATTTCTAATGATGGTTTAATTGGGATTATAAATGAAACAACTGAAAATTTTTCAAGTGCTATTTCAATCTTACACAAGGACATTAAATTAAATGTGAAATTCAAAAAAAATTTATCTTTTGGGTCTTTACTATGGGGAGGTGAAAGTCCAAATAAAATGAAACTTGTTGATATAGCAACTATCAATCCGGTTTCTATAGGTGACACTATAGTCACAGGAGGAATGTCTGCCTATTTTCCAGAGGGTATACCTGTTGGGAGGGTTAAAAGTTTTATTAATAAACCTTCAGAAAATTATTATGATATTGATATAGAATTATTTAGTAATCTAACCCAAAAAAAATACGCTTATATAATTGAAAATAAAACTAGAAAAGAAATTAAAGATTTAGAAAATAATGAATAAAACAATAAAATATATCTTTCAATTTTCCCTGCTTATATTAATTCAGGTTTTTGTTTTAAATAATATTAATCTATTCGGTTACTTAAATCCATATGTGTATATACTTTTTTTAATCTCTTATCAGTTTAATAATAATCTATCAGAAACAATCTTTTTAGGATTTTTATTAGGCATTAGCCTAGATCTAATATCCCAAAGTGCTGGTGCGCATACGATTGCATGCTTGACAATTAGCTTCCTTCGTCCCTATTTTGCAATTCTTGCACTTAGATTAAAACTTTCTGAATTACCGGAAAATCTTATTTCAAAAGAGACTAGATTATTAAACAAGATTGGGTTTTTATTTTTAATGGTTTTTATTCACCACTTTATTTTATTCTTCATAATCTTTCTAGATCCAAGAAGTATTTTTTTAATTTTAAAAAATACTTTTTTCACAACTCTGTTTTCTATTATAGTAATTTGGCCAATATTAACCTTGCTTGAAACAAAAAATGATTAGAATTTATTTTTTGCCATTTATTGCAATACTAGTTTCAATAATTTTTCTTTTAAGATTAGTTAATCTTCAAATAATTGATTCTTCATATAAACTTCTTTCAGACAATAATGCTGTTTTTGAACAAACATTATATCCAGAAAGAGGTTTGATTTTTGATAGAAATGGAAAAGTTTTAGTTTCTAATCAGTCATCATATGATTTAATGGGTATACCAGAAAATATATCTGCTTTTGATACAATAGAGCTATCTAACATTTTAAAAGTTGACAAGAATTTACTTATAGACAATTTAAATAAGGCCAAAAACTTTTCGCCTAAATTACCCTCAATCATCATATCACAGATATCAAAAGAGATCAATGCTGTAATTCAAGAAAAAATATGGAAATATGATGGTTTCTATTTACAAAAGAAGTCTATAAGGAATTATCCTAATGCAATAGGGGCTAATATTTTAGGATATGTTAGTGAGGTTAATAAAAACGACTTAAAAAAATTTACCTATTATCAGTCAGGAGATTTAATTGGAAGGCAAGGTATAGAAAAATATTATGAAAATGATTTGAGAGGAACTAGGGGTAAAAGTTTTTATCAAAAAGATCGTTTTAATAGAGTCATAGGGTCTTATGAAAATGGTATATTTGACATCCCTCCAAAAAATTCAAATAATTTAACCCTAACAATAGATCTTGATATTCAGGAATATGGGGAAAAGTTAATGAAAAATAAATGGGGAGGAATAGTTGCTATTGAACCAAAAACTGGTGAAGTATTAGCATTAGTTTCCGCGCCAAGTTATAATCCAAATTTGTTAGTTGGAAGAGAGCGTTCAAAAAATTATTCAAAACTTTCATTAGACACTATTTCAAAACCTCTTTTTGACAGGGGTCTTCAAGCTCAATATTCTCCAGGATCACCATTCAAAACAATTAATGCTCTAATTGCGCTCCAGGAGGGTACAATAAATAATAAAACTATTTTTCAATGCAATGAAGGGCATTATTATGCCAAGGGTATGCATATGGAATGTTTTTGCCCAAAAGGATCAAAAAATAATCTTTTAAAAGCAATTTATAAATCTTGTAATACATTTTTTTCTAATACATATAGAAGTATAATAGATAAAAATGGATCTCCCTCGGATGGTTTAGAAACATGGAACAAATATGTTAAAAGTTTTGGTTTAGGAGATTATTTAGGATATGATTTGCCAATTGGTAAAACTGGTTTTATACCTAATTCAAATTATTATGACTACTGGTATAATAAAGATGGATGGAAATCATCTACAATAGTATCAAATGCAATTGGCCAAGGAGAAATACTAGCAACTCCTATACAAATGGCGAATATTACTGCTGCCATTGCAAATAGAGGTTATTTTATAACTCCCCATTTTGTGAAATCAAATAAACTAATTGATACTAAAAAAGTATATGAAAAAAAAATTACCTTAATTGACTCAATCCATTATGAAAAAATTATTGAGGGAATGCATCAAGTTACTGAAAGAGGAACTGCAAAAGTTGCAAAAATTCAAAACATTAGTGTTTGTGGAAAAACTGGAACCATAGAAAATTTTACTAAGATTAAAGGTGAAAAAGTTCAATTGACAGATCATTCTATTTTCATAGCATTTGCTCCAAAAGAAAATCCAGAAGTAGCTATATGTGTTTTTGTTGAAAATGGTTATTGGGGAGCAAGATGGGCTGCTCCAATTGCTAGTCTAATAATTGAAAAGTATCTAACTAAAGAGGTTAAGAGAAAATGGCTTGAAAAAAAGATTTTAGATGGAAGCCTTCTTAATGAATATGAAAAACCATACTCAGGTACTGAATTTACAATAAATGAATAGAAGTATTTTATTAAGCATTGATTGGATTACAATTTTATTATATTTTTCATTAATAAGTTTCGGAATGTTAAATCTTTATTCTGCAACTTATGATGAAAACTTTCAAAACACTAGCTTTTTTTTATCTCCAATAGGAAAACAAATTGTTTTCCTATTTATAAGTCTATTTTTTGGCATACTTATTTTAGCCATGGATCCTAAGATCATTGAACCTTTTTCGAACTTTGCTTATATTATCTGTATTATTTTATTACTAGGTCTGTTTTTCTTTGGAAAAACTATCAATTTTTCAACTTCATGGTATTTCTTTGGTCCTATAAGTCTTCAACCATCTGAGTTTGCGAAAATAGGAACCATACTTGTTTTAGGAAATTATCTAAGTAAGATACAAACAGATATTAAAAAACTTTCTTCTCAATTAAAAATCATAGCACTTTTAGCAATACCAGTTTTTTTGATTTCATTTCAACCAGATCTGGGATCTGCAATAATTTTTATTGCCTTCTTTTTCCCTTTATTCCGGGAAGGATTAAATCATAGATATCTTATTATTTTTATTTCAGCCACCTCATTATTTCTAATTTCAATAAATTTTGAAACAATAACAACTATAGCTATTATTTTTCTTTTATCAATTATAATTTATTTCTGTCTTAGATATATAAATTCAAAAATAAAATTGTGGCCAATAATTTTTTTCACAATGATTTCAATAGGATTTTCCTTCCTAGTAGATTATGGGTATTATGAATTATTTGAACAACGCCATAGAGACAGAATTGAAATATTGCTTGGTAAAAAAATTGATTATAAGGGTGCAGGATATAATATAAACCAGTCCAAAATTGCAATTGGATCGGGGGGCATAACTGGAAAAGGATTCCTTGAGGGATCACAAACCAAAGGAAACTTTGTTCCTGAGCAGCACACAGACTATATTTTTAGTACCATTGGAGAAGAATGGGGTTTTATAGGTAGTTCTTTGCTAATTATAATATATCTCGTACTAATTATTAAGATTATCGTCAGTGCTGAAAAACAATCGAGAAAATTTAGGAGATTTTTCTCTTATTCTGTAGCAAGTCTTATTTTCACTCACTTTTTAATAAATATTGGAATGTCATTGGGAATAAGTCCAACCATCGGCATACCACTCCCATTTATTAGTTACGGCGGATCATCTCTATTAGTGTTTAGTATTCTAATTTTTATCCATATAAACTTGGATGCAAACAGATTAAATGAGTAAATCAATCTTTACTTTTTTTCAGCTGGGCTAATTTATTATAATTTTTTGAGTTTAGATCTTCTAAAATATTAGTAGCTTCATCAATATAAAAATCCCCCTTTAAAGATTTTATCCAACGATTTCTTCTTAAAGTTATTTCTTTATTAAAAGTTTTCTTCCCAGGCTCAGGAAGCCACTCAAAAAGAAGACCTGATTCAAATTCGTTTAATTTTTTAAATTTATTGATCTTTTTTTTATCAACCTCTTTCTCTTTATACAAATTATCATAGTTTAAGGTATAGTAATATTCATCTTGCTGTTGCTTCACCCATTTAGCCTGCTCATCAATAAGACTTATATACTGACTTGTTTTCATTCGATTTTGGCTTCTTTCTAACATATATTTATAATTTATTTCATCATGCCAAAAATCAAAATTTGTTGGTTCAATATAATCCCATGAAAGCGGATTTTCCTGATCTTTTTCTCCCAAGTCTATATATGAGTACCTATCCAAAATGACAACATCACTTTTAACTCCCTCTAATTGTGTAGAGCCACCATTTATTCTGTAAAATTTATCTGTTGTTAATTTAACTGCACCTAGATCTCCGTATGTGCTTCCTGAAATAATACGATTTAAATCAACCATGTTTTGAACTGTACCTTTTCCAAAAGTTTGTTTGCTTCCTAAAACAATTGCCCTTTTATAATCCTGTAATGCAGCAGCAAGTATTTCAGATGCAGAAGCAGAAAATTCATTTACAAGAATCACTAATGGACCTTCCCAAATGATTGATGAATCAGTGTCTCTAAGAATCTCTTTTTTTCCTCCAGTGCTTTTAACTTGAACAACAGGACCATCTTTAATAAAATATCCTGTAATATCGACAACTGTTTTTAAAGAACCTCCGCCATTATTCCTCAAATCAATAATAATACCTTGAACATCTTTTTCTTTGAGTTGATTTATTTCTTTTTTAACATCAATTGCAGCATTCCTATTTGAATAATCGTTAAAATCAATATAAAACTGAGGAAGTTCAATCAACCCATATTTATTATTGTCCTTAATAATAAGTGATGATTTGGCATAGGATTCCTCTAACTCAACAACATCTCTTGTGATTTCAACCTCTTCAATTATTCCATCAACTCTTTTGACAGTTAAATAAACCTTTGTTCCTTTTGGACCTTTAATTA
>JAQWON010000043.1 GCA_029245825.1 Flavobacteriaceae bacterium | reverse complement strand
ATTTAAAACTTTATTTGTAAGATCCCCACCATCGTCTAGGATTAAATTTAATGGTTTACGATCTTTTCCAAAAAATAAAGTTTGCTCTATGCACCAATCAAATTCATCTTCATTCATTCCTTTCCAGGCATATACAGGAATTCCATCATCAGCAATTGCTGCAGCAGCATGATCCTGAGTAGAAAAAATATTACAACTACTCCAGGTGACCTCAGCGCCCAAATCTATGAGTGTTTTAATAAGCACAGCGGTCTGAATTGTCATATGTAAACATCCTGCTATCCTTGCACCTTTTAATGGTTTAGATTTTCCAAATTCTTTTCTCAAAGACATTAGCCCTGGCATTTCTGCCTCAGCAAGACTAATTTCTTTTTTACCCCAGTCAGCAAGACTTATATCCTTAACTTTATAATTAATATAATTTGTTTTATTTTTTGTATTCATCTATATTTTTATACTTTGAAAATTGAATACAAAAATAGTGACTTTTAATAGAAATTCAAATGCCTTTATACCGTAGTTTTAAATTAAAAAAAAGCAAATCATTATACATTTGGGAAATTAAAGAACCTCTTAAGGATTTAGAAAAAGAGGCTGCATTGTCATTAAATGATGAAGAAAAATTATTATCTATTAAATCGGCACAAAGGAAAAAAGAGTTTTTAGCTTCTAGGGCCTTATTAAATTTCACTAAACTTCAAAATACAGAAATAAAATATAATATAGATGGAGCTCCTGAACTAGATAGTAACAAATATATATCTATAACGCATTGTAAAAATTTTGCTGGGATTGCAATTGGAAATAATAAAATAGGATTTGATTTAGAAATTTACAGAGAAAAGATTTTTACAATAGTCCCAAAATTTTTAAATAAAAATGAAGAATTTATTTATGAATTTGATTCTATAATTAAAGGGCTAACTCTTATATGGACAGCAAAGGAAGCCATATATAAGGCAATTTCTGCTAAGGGGATTAGTTTCAAGAATAATATTATAATATCCCCTTTTAAAAATGAACAAAAAAAGGGATTTGCAAAGGTCTATTTAAATCAAAAAGAAATGCAATTTTCTCTTAATTTTATGATTGAAAAAAAATTTTGTGGAACCATTGCATATATAGATTAAAAAATGAAAACATCAATAGAGCTAACTCTCACTCCCCTTCAAGATGATTATCAAATCCATATTAAAAATTTTATTAAGGAATTAAGAAAATCAAACTTTAAGGTTGTTGAAAATTCCTTAAGCACCCATATTTATGGAGATTATGATCAGCTTACAAAATTTTTGATTCCATTAATAAAGAAAAATTTTCAAGACCAAAAGAATGTTGTTTTACAAATAAAAATTTTTAAAGGGGATAGAAGTAATTATTCTCCAAGTTTTTAATCCTGTTTAATATCTTTATTATGATTTTTTTTTTAGAATTTATAGCTGTAATCTTTGGTTTTTTAAGTGTTTGGTTCGCCAAAGGGAACAATATTTTAGTATATCCAACAGGTATTTTAAGCACATCTATTTTCGTTTATCTACTTATTATATCTGAATTATATGGCGATGCTACAGTTAATGGTTATTACTTTATAATGAGTTTTTATGGATGGTATTTTTGGACACGTAAAAAATCTGGAGAAATAATTAATCAAATCGGAAGTACTAGTTTGACTGAAAAAATAGTGTCTGTTTTTTTATTTGCGCTAGGCATCATGGTTATTTTTTCTATCTATTATTCTTTTGATAAATGGACAACAATATCCGCTTATATCGATACTTTGACTACAGGAATTTTTTTTGTTGCCATGTGGCTTATGTCTCGGCGAAAAATTGAACATTGGACTTTTTGGATTATTGGAGATCTTTTATCAGTTCCCTTATATATCTACAAGGGTCTTTTTCTAACGGCAATTCAGTATTTTGTTTTTATTATAATTGCCATAATAGGTTATAGAGAATGGAAAAAAATAATTCAAAAAAATCAAGAAATTGTCTAAAAATTGTCCTTTATGGGCCTGAGTCGACTGGGAAAACCACTTTAGCAAAAGAATTGGCCTCTTATTATAAGACTAATTGGGTTCCTGAGTTTTCAAGAGATTATCTTCAGAAAAAATGGGATGAGAAAGGAGAGGTTTGTTCCCTTGAAGATTTGCCAATTATTATTAATGGACAGAAAGCACTTGAGAAAAAGATTTTAAAAAAATCTAGATAGATTATTTTTTGCGATACCAACGTAGTTGTTACCCAAATTTGGTCACAAACCCATTTTAATGGATATTGTTCTCCTGAAATACTAAAAGCTGCAAAAGATTCAAATTATGACTTTTATTTATTAACCGATATTGATGTTCCTTGGCAAGAAGATAACTTAAGAGATCGCCCTAATGATAGAGAAAAAATGTTAAGTTTCTTTAAAGAAGTATTAGAAAGATATAATTTTCCTTACAAATTTATTTCTGGAAATATTAAAACCCGATTGAAAGCATGTGTTAAAGCTATAGATAATCTTTTTTAGTTAAATAGATTTTTTTCATCCTTTCATTGTATATTTGGAGAATAAAAGGGGGGTGCTATATAGGCTGAGATTATACCCATAGAACCTGAGCAGGTAATGCTGCTAAGGGAGTTATATTTTAATTTCATTCCTTAGAATTCTCATCCTCTTTATTTAAATTAATACGTTTAAATGAAATCTGTTTTTAGAGGATTAGTTTTTTTAATTAGCTTAAATATTTCTTCTCAAGAAGTGAATGAAATAATCGATTCACTTAATGTTTTTGAACTTGAGGAAGTTAGAGTTTCAACAATCAGAGCAAAAGCTACTGATCCAGTAACCCAAACAAACATTAACAAGTCCTATATCAGTTCTCGTAATTTGGGACAGGACATACCTGTCCTTTTAAATTATCTTCCGGGAGTTGTAACAACTAGTGATGCAGGTACTGGGATTGGATACACAGGGATAAGAGTTAGAGGGAGCGATGCTTCAAGAGTTAATGTAACTCTTAATGGCGTGCCTTTTAATGATTCTGAATCACAGGCAGCCTATTGGGTCAATCTTCCTGATTTTGCTAGTTCAATTGAAAACATTCAATTACAAAGAGGTGTTGGGACATCAACTAATGGGCCCGGTTCTTTTGGGGCTAGTTTAAATATTTTAACTGATATTATGCAAGAAAAAGCTTCAGCTTCGTTAAGTAGTAGTATTGGTAGTTTTAGTACATTCAAAAACACACTAAAATTTTCTACAGGACTTTTAAATAATCATATTGAGTTATCTGGCCGATTATCTAAAATTACTTCTGGCGGATATATTGACAGAGCAACTTCCGACTTAAAATCATATTTTTTACAAGGGGCTTTTAAGGATAAAAACACATTAATTAAAGCTATTGCTTTTGGTGGTCATGAAATTACTTACCAATCTTGGTACGGGACAGAAGATTTGTCTCAAAGGACATATAACCCTGCTGGAGCTATTTATGATCAAAATGGTCTGTTAACTGGATTTTATGATTCTCAAGAAGATAACTACCGTCAAGATCACTATCAGCTTCATTGGAATGAAAAAATTAATTATTTATGGACGGCTTCTTTCGGTTTAAATTACACTTATGGGAGAGGGTATTATGAAGAATACAATGACTCCTTTGGGGGGAATACTAATTTTTTATACTTACAACTAACTCCATTTGAAGTTGGTGAAGAGACTATTTCAGAAACTGAAAACGTCACAAGAAAATGGCTAGACAATAATTACTATGTTTTCACGACTAGTGTAAATTATATTAAAAATAAAACTCGATTAGATTTTGGGCTATTACTTAGTAGATATTTAGGAGATCACTTTGGAACTTTATTGTGGGCTCAAAGTCCAGGGTATATTTTACCCATGGAGAGGTTTTATGAAAATCGAGGAGATAAAAAAGAAATAAATTTTTACGTAAAATTAGAACAACCTTTTAATAATCAAATTACTGGATTTGTTGATCTTCAATATCGTTATGTGGATTATTTAGTTAATGGAATTATTGCAGGACCCCAATTATTTGAAGTTGACAGTAATTTTAAGTTCTTTAATCCTAAAACAGGATTAACTTATCAAGCAGACGATAACAATCAATTTTATTTCTCTTATTCGAAAGCCCAAAGAGAACCTAGCAGGGTTGATTATGAAAACGGAAATCCAAAGCCTGAAGTGCTAAATAATTTTGAATTAGGTTGGAGAGTCAACAAAAATTCTTTTCAAATATATTCGAATATATACCTAATGCTATATAAAGATCAATTAGCCTTGACAGGTTCTTTAGATGATGTAGGGACTCCAATAAGAGAAAATATAGGCAAGAGTAGTCGGTTTGGTATAGAAATTGAAGTTAAAGCAAACATATCTGAGAATTGGTTTTTACAACCTAATCTTGCAATTAGTAAAAACACTAATAAAGACTTTTATTTTAAAAGAGATGGAGTTTTAAGTTATTTAGGTAACACAAAGTTGTCTTACTCACCTGAGTTAGTATTGGGCAATATTTTAGCTTATAAAGCTTTAGAAAATTTTAACGTTTCATTACTAACAAAATTTGTTGGAGAACAGTACATGAGTAATGTTGAATCTAAAAAATCTCAATTGGAGTCTTATTTTGTTAATGATATAAATATAAATTATCAATTAAAGCTAAAAAAAGCAATTAAGAAGATTAACTTAAACCTGTTGATCAACAATCTATTTGATCAAAAGTATGTATCAAATGGATATTATTACACTTATGATGACGATTGGTCATTACCAAATCAGGTAAAAACAATTGAAGGAGTTAGGTATTACCCCCAGGCAGGTATCAACTTTATTGCTGGTTTAGGTCTAAAATTTTAGTTTTTTTCAACTTATAATTAACTGTTATTCTTAAAGTTGGAGATTTTAATTTGGATGAATTTTCTGTATTTATGAATTGATTTAATAATAAGCCTATTTTCAACACTTTATTATATTCAAGTCCTAGTTCAGAAGAATAACCGTAAGAGTTTGTTTTTAAGTCATTTAAAAAAAATCTTTTTATATCATTTTTGTTAGAATAGGCAAAAATAATCTGGGGAGAAAACCATAACATGAGGCTTTTGTTTTCTAAAACATTTTCATTAAAAAGTTTTTGATAGAACAAGCCGAAACTTGCATGAGTGTTAAGGAAATATCTGTTTCCAAAGCCAACAGAATTTCCAATTGGATTAGAAAAAATCATCCGCTCTCCAATTGAAGACGTGAAACTATATGAAGTTTTATCTTTATAACTTATCGGCTGACTAAAAGAAATTATTGAGCCAATCCTTCCTCCTAGTGGATTCATTAGTTGTGAAAATGAATTTAACTTATCACTCTTGCTTCCAAAATAAAGAATTTGTGTTCCAACCAATGAGAAAGAAAGATCAGTTCCTTTTTTTGAGACATACCTTATATTTATTACCTCAGCTGTCATGCCAATAGATCCATTTGTATCATAACTTAGCATAAATTGCTTTAAAAGGTCTACCTTCAAAAGCCTTTCACTCTTTCTTTTAAATGAATAATCTAAATCTAATAATTGGGAATAAGAAAAACTTATGCTAAAGATTAAAAAAAAGAAAATTTGCCTCACTATTATTTCTATTGTTTAATTTGAAATGATTAATTGATTATTTGAAAATAAGGCATTATAGTAATTCATAGGGAAATTTGTTTTTTGATTTTCTGATGGATTAATTAATTGTCCATTTGCTAAGCTATATTTATAATTTTCACATTTACATTGAGATAATAATCCCAAAATTTCAAGCTTTGAGCATTCTTCTGGAATGTGATTTGGACAAGTTGCTTCCCAGGCCATAAAATTTTCACCATTAATATTAAAGACAAGAACTCCATTTATACCCCCTTGGTTAATTTTCATTGAACCCCCTGCATATCTGAGTTGATCAAATTGAGGGAGGTTAAGATTAATCTCAAGATTAAATTTTGGAGTAATCAAGTAGGGGTTTTTTACAATTTTTTCTCTTGCACAGGAAAAAAAAAGAAAAAATACAGAAAGAATTTTAAGGATTATCTTTTTAAGAAGATCTTTCAATTTTTTTATATTTGTTATAGATCCCATTTTTAGGGATTTTTTCTTTTTTAAAGAAACGTAAAAAAAATGAGTAAAGTATCTTACTATACAGCAAAAGGATTAAAAAAATTAAAAAGAGAACTTGATCATCTTAGAGATATCGAACGTCCAAAGGCTTCTATGGCTATTGCTGAGGCAAGAGATAAGGGGGATCTTAGTGAAAATGCTGAATATGATGCAGCAAAGGAAGCTCAAGGAATGCTTGAATTGCAAATTTCCAAACTTGAGGAATTGATTGCAAATGCTAGATTAATTG
>JAQWON010000040.1 GCA_029245825.1 Flavobacteriaceae bacterium | reverse complement strand
ACTAGAGGACTTGCTAAGATTGTTCTTGCACCAGGCCCTTGTCTCCCCTCAAAGTTTCTATTGGATGTGCTTACAACATATTTTCCTTTTGGAATTTTATCATCGTTCATTGCAAGACAGGCAGAGCATCCTGGTTCTCTGAGCTCAAATCCAGAATTTTCAAGTATATCTAATATCCCTTCTTCTTTTATTGCATTCATCACTTTATGAGAGCCTGGAACCAGCCATGCGGTAACTCTGCTTGATTTTTTTCTACCCTTTACAATTGATGAAAAAGCTCTAAAATCTTCAATACGACCATTTGTACAACTGCCCAAAAAAACATAATCAATTTTTTTACCCAGCATAAGCTCTCCTTCTTTATATCCCATATAGTCTAGTGATTTTTTATAAGATATATTTTTAGTTTTTTTTAAATTTTTAGATGGAATTCTCTTGGAAATACTTAAACCCATCCCTGGATTTGTTCCATAAGTAATCATTGGTTCAATTTCATTACTACTATAAGAAAATTCTTTATCAAATTTAGCGTCTTCATCACTATATAAGGTTTCCCAAAACTTCATTGCTTTATCCCAGTCATTTTCTTTTGGAGAAAACTCACGCTCCTTAATGTATTGAAAAGTTTTTTTATCAGGAGCAATCATACCTCCTCTTGCTCCCATTTCAATGCTAAGATTACAAACAGTCATTCTACCTTCCATACTAAGATTGGAGAATGTAGATCCAGAATACTCTACAAAATAACCAGTTGCACCAGATGTAGATATTTTAGAAATTATAAATAAGGCAATATCTTTTGGCGTGACCCCTTTATTTAATTCACCATTTATATTGATTCTCATCTTTTTTGGTTTTACCTGCATTATGCATTGAGTTGCTAAAACCATTTCTACTTCTGAAGTTCCAATACCAAATGCAATTGCTCCAAATGCTCCGTGAGTAGAAGTGTGAGAGTCACCGCAAACAATAGTTGCTCCAGGGAGAGTTATTCCTTGTTCAGGTCCAATAACATGGACGATTCCATTGTTTTTGTGACCCAGGCCCCAATAAGAAATACCATGTTCTTTTGCGTTTGTTTCTAAAGTTTTAAGTTGATTTGCAGATAAAGGGTCACTCACTGGCATGTGTTGGTTTTTCGTAGGAGTATTATGATCAGCAGTCGCAAATGTTCTTTCAGGAGACATTACTTTTAATTCTCTCTTCTTTAGGCCAATAAAAGCAACAGGACTAGTTACTTCATGAATCATGTGCCTGTCAATGAATAAAATGTCAGGACCATCATTAATATTTTCAATGACATGCGAATCCCATACTTTATCGAAAAGCGTTTTACCCATATTTTTCAGACTATAATTCACAAGATTTGATGATTTTTGGAAGCTCCTGATCACTAACTTCTTTTTGTTTGTCAGCAACTTTTAGAAACCTTTCATACACTTTATCCAGTTGTAATTTATTCAAATCAAAACCTATATTTCTTGCTCGGTAAGCAAGAGCAGCTCTTCCACTTCTTGCAGTCAAAACAATAGAGGATTCATTAACCCCTACGTCATTTGGATCAATTATTTCATACGTCTCTCTTTTCTTTATAACTCCATCTTGATGAATGCCAGAACTGTGAGCAAAAGCATTTGCACCTACAATAGCTTTATTTGGCTGAACAGGGACCCCCATTTTTGAAGAAACTAATTTACTTGCTTCATATAGAAGTTTTGAATTAATATTAGTCATAAGATCCAAATTTTTGTGTTGACGCATAACCATCACCACTTCTTCCAAAGAGGTATTTCCTGCACGTTCACCAACTCCGTTTATAGTACATTCAATTTGACGAGCTCCATTTATTACACCACTTATTGAGTTAGCAGTAGCTAAACCAAGATCATTATGGCAATGACATGAGATTATTGCTTTTTCAATATTTTTTACATTTTCTTTTAAGTATTTAATTTTCTTGCCATAATCTTTTGGCAGGCAGTAACCCGTTGTGTCTGGGATATTTAAAACAGTTGCTCCTGCTTTAATTACCTCTTCACAAACTTTAGCTAGAAAATCATTATCTGTTCTACCTGCATCTTCTGCATAAAATTCAACATCGTCAACGTAAGATTTAGCATAACTTACAGCAAAAACGGCTCGTTCTAGTATTTCATTTCTATTTGAGTTAAATTTGTATTTAATGTGTGTTTCTGAGGTCCCTATCCCCGTATGAATTCTTGGTTTTTTTGCTTTTTCAATTGCCTTTGCAGCTACTTCAATATCTTTTTTAACAGCTCTTGTTAATCCGCATACAGTTGCGTTTTTAACAAGTTTTGAAATTTCAACTACAGAATCAAAATCTCCTGGGCTGGATATAGGGAATCCAGCTTCAATTATGTCAACACCCATATCATCTAATTTTTCAGCAATAATTAATTTGCTATCGGTATCTAATTTGCAACCTGGGACTTGTTCTCCATCCCTTAAAGTGGTATCGAAAATCTTAACATGGTCCATAAAAAAGAGCTAGATATATATTATTAACACACAATATTACCATCAAATTTAAAATTAATCTTAAGATTTGATGATTTTATTACAATATTCTATACTTTTGTTTAGTATTTAAGTAACTAGTAAACAGTGTTTTAAATCTTATTTTTCTACAATGATTAATAACCAAAAAGATAACTTGTTTCAATTAATAAAGTCCCTTACAAAGTCTGAAAAACGTCAGTTTAAGCTTTATGTTGGTCGAATGGGATCTAATAATGATTCGAAGTTTTTAAATTTATTCAATCTACTTGACAAGTCTTCTAAATATAGTGAGAAATTAATTTTAGAAAAAGGTGTTGTAACTAAACAGCAGCTTTCTAATCTAAAAGCACATTTGTATAAGCAAATATTAATTAGCTTAAGACTTAATCCAATCCATCAAAATGTAAGAATTCAAATAAGAGAGCAACTAGATTTCGCCACAATTTTATATCAAAAAGGACTTTATAAATTAAGTCTAAAAGTGCTTGACAAAATTAAAATAATTGCTTTTAAAAATGAAGAAAAATATTTAGCTTATGAAATTGTTGAACTTGAGAAAGTCATAGAGTCTCAATATATTACAAGGAGTTTATCTAATCGCTCACAAATATTGATTCAACAAGCAGATCAGTTACAATATCAAAATGACCTTACAAGTAAACTTTCAAACCTTTCTTTGCTTTTATATGAAAAATTAATAAAAACAGGTTATGCGAAAAGTGATGAAGAGTTTCGTGAAACAACAAAGTTTTTTTATACGAAAATTCCTGTTGTTGAAATTGAAAATTTAGGATTTAGGGAAAAACTTTGGTATTACAAAGTCCATGTATGGTATAGTTTTTTAGTTCAAGATTTTTTAGGTTGTTTTAAATATGCCTCGAAATGGGTTAACATGTTCGAAGAATCTCCTGAGATGATAAAAATGCATCCTGTTTTTTATCTAAAGGCAAATAATTATTTAATGGAATCGCTTGCTTTAATAAAATACCCTGAAAAATTTAAAAGAACTCTAAAGTTGATGTTAAAAAATATTAACGATTCAAAATTCATAAAAAACCATAACATTTCTTCTTTAAGTTTTTTGATTCATTACAACAATCTTTTAAATCTTTATTTTATGCAAGGCAATTTTGAAGAAGCAAAGGTTTTTATCCCTGAAATTATTGACGGAATAAAAAAATATAAAGATCAAGTTGACGAGCATCACGTAATGCTATTTTATTATAAAATTGCATGCTTATATTTCAGTTTATCTGATTATGAAAATAGTGTTGTTTATTTGAATAAAATTATAAAGAACAAGCACTTAAAAATGCGTGAAGATTTGCTTTGTTTTACTAGGGTTTTAAATTTAGTAGCCCATTATGAAGCTGGATTTGATTATCATCTTGAAACTCATCTAAAAGAGACTTATAAGTTTCTAATTAAAATGAACGATTTGCATGAAGTTCAAAAAGCTATGATAAGATTTCTAAGGTCCCTTGGAGATATTTTCCCTCATGAATTAAAAGATTCTTTCATAAAACTTCATAAGGAATTGAAGAAATATGAAGACGATCCATATGAGAGGAGAGCATTTTTATATTTAGATATTTTGTCATGGCTAGAAAGCAAGATAAAAAACCGTCCGGTTTCTCAAATTATAAAAGAAAAGGCTAAAATTTTGAATCGTAAAGAAAAGCATTCCATAAATGTTTTTTAGGTGGATTTGCCTTAATTTGAATTGGTTTCTTACGAACAGGATGTTCAAAACTGATCTCAGCAGAATGGAGACTAATGCTTGCGTCAGGATTAGATCTTTTTGCACCATATTTTAAATCTCCAACAATTGGATATCCAATATTGCTGAGTTGAACCCTTATTTGATGATGCCTTCCTGTTTTTAAGTGGACTTCTAAAAGCGTATAGTTTTGAATTTTTTTAAGTACATTAAAAGTTAAAATTGCTTTTTTTGTCTTTGAAGTCTTTTTTTTAAACACAAATGATTTGTTTAATTTAGAGTTTTTTGCGATCCAATTGGTTAGGTTTCTAGATTTTATTAAAAAGGGATTTTTTACTATGGCCCAATATTTTTTTCCAACAAGCCTTTTTTTAAATTGTTCATTCAGTCTTGACAAAGCTTTTGATGTTTTAGCACAGATCACTATACCACTTGTTGGCCTATCAATACGATGAACTAGACCAAGAAAAACCTCCCCTGGTTTCTTATATTTTTTTTTTAGATAGAATTTTATTTTGTCAAGAACAGTTTCGTCTCCAGTTGAGTCCCCTTGAACCAAATCTCCTGCTTCTTTATTTATTATAATGATATGATTGTCCTCGAATAAAACGTTTATCAAAATGAGTTTAATAAATCAGTTATCTTATATCTAATATTGTTCTTTCTCATTTGGGAAAGCAGATTTTTTCACATCTTGAGTGTATAAACCAACAGCTTTAGTTATTTCATGATTTAAATCAAGATAACGTCTTAAAAAACGTGGGCTAAATTCAGTATTCATCCCCAACATATCATGTAAAACTAATACTTGACCGTCTACATTAACACCAGCTCCAATTCCTATTACTGGTATCTTAAGCTCTAAAGAAATTTTCTTTGCTAATTCTGCAGGAATTTTTTCAAGCACAATAGCAAAACATCCTAATTCCTCAAGTAATTTTGCGTCATCAAAAAGCTTTTCAGCTTCATAATCTTTTTTTGCTCTAACAGAATATGTGCCAAACTTATAAATGGATTGAGGAGTCAATCCTAAGTGGCCCATAACAGGTATGCCAGCATTGAGAATTCTTTCAATAGAGTTTTTTACTTCAACGCCACCTTCTAATTTAATAGCATGTGAGCCAGATTCTTTCATGATTTTAATTGATGATCTTAGAGCTTTTTTAGAATCAGACTGATATGTTCCGAATGGCAAATCAACTACAACTAGCGCTCTTTCTACACCTCTCACCACTGATGAAGCATGATAAATCATTTGATCAAGAGTAATAGGAACTGTAGTTTCATGTCCAGCCATGACACTTGAAGCTGAGTCCCCTACCAAAATCACATCAATTCCTGCTTTATCAACAATATTAGCTAAGGTATAATCGTAAGATGTAAGCATAGCAATTTTTTCTCCCTCTTTTTTCATTTCAGACAGAGTGTTAGTTGTTATTCTGGAGTATTTACTATGTTTTTTTTGCATTTTTTTATAAAAGTAAAGTGTTTTTTTTAATCGCCATCAAAATTATGAATTATTAACGCAATCAACTTACGCATGACAACCTGTCACGATTTTTCTAATGGCATAGTGATTGTAATGCTTTTAATAAAAAATAAAATTATGAGTAAAATTATTGGAATTGATTTAGGAACTACAAATTCATGTGTTTCTGTAATGGAGGGTAATGAACCTGTTGTTATTCCTAATTCAGAAGGAAAGCGAACTACACCATCTGTAATAGCATTTGTTGAAGGGGGAGAAATTAAAGTAGGAGACCCGGCAAAAAGACAAGCTGTTACAAACCCAACGAAAACTGTTGCTTCTATTAAGAGATTTATGGGTAACAAGTTTTCAGAATCATCTAATGAGGCAAAAAATATGCCTTATAAAGTTGTTAAAGGAGACAACAATACTCCAAGAGTTGATATAGATGGCCGATTATACACTCCTCAAGAATTATCTGCAATGGTCCTTCAGAAAATGAAAAAGACTGCTGAAGATTATTTAGGGACTGATGTTACCTCTGCAGTAATTACTGTTCCAGCTTATTTCAATGATTCTCAAAGGCAAGCCACAAAAGAAGCAGGTGAGATTTCAGGACTAAAAGTTGAAAGAATTATAAACGAGCCTACAGCAGCCGCATTAGCTTTTGGCCTAGATAAAGGTTCAACAGATCGTAAAATCGCTGTTTATGATCTGGGTGGAGGTACTTTTGATATTTCCATTTTAGAACTTGGAGATGGTGTGTTTGAAGTACTGTCAACTAATGGAGACACACATCTTGGAGGAGATGATTTTGATCAGGCAATCATTGATTTTCTTGCTGATGAATTCAAAAAATCTGAAGACATTGATTTAAAAAGTGATCCAATGGCTCTCCAGCGCCTAAAGGAAGCTGCTGAAAAAGCTAAGATTGAATTGTCTTCTTCAACTCAAACAGAGATAAATTTACCATATATTTCCGCTACTTCTAGTGGCCCAAAACATTTAGTTAAAACTTTAACCCGTTCTAAATTCGAACAATTATCAGATACTTTAGTTAAAAGATCAATGCAGCCTGTTCAAAAAGCCCTTGATGATGCTGGATTATCTACAAAAGAGATCAATGAGGTTATTCTATTAGGGGGGTCCACAAGAATACCAATTATTCAGAATGAAGTTGAAAAATTCTTTTCTAAAAAACCCTCTAAAGGAGTAAATCCAGATGAAGTTGTTGCAGTTGGAGCAGCTATTCAAGGTGGAGTTTTGACAGGAGATGTTAAAGATGTTTTGCTTTTAGATGTTACTCCACTTTCCCTTGGAATTGAGACTATGGGAGCTGTAATGACCAAGTTAATTGACGCAAACACTACAATTCCTTCTAAAAAATCACAAATATTCTCCACAGCAGCAGATAATCAGCCCTCGGTTGAAATTCATGTTTTGCAAGGTGAAAGATCTATGGCTGCAGATAATAAGACTATAGGCAGGTTTCATTTAGATGGAATCCCTCCAGCGCCTAGAGGAACTCCTCAAATTGAAGTAACTTTCGATATTGATGCCAATGGAATCATAAAAGTAAGTGCTCAAGATAAAGCAACTGGCAAACAACAAGATATTAGAATCGAAGCATCTTCAGGATTAACAGAAGAAGAGATTGAAAAAATGAAAAAAGATGCAGAAGCAAATGCTGAATCAGATAAAAAAGTTAAAGAGGAAGTTGAAAAACTTAACAGTGCTGATCAGATGATATTTCAAACCGAAAAACAACTAAAAGAATTTGGAGAAAAACTATCAAATGATAAAAAGAAGCCTATAGAGACAGCTTTGGATAATTTAAAGAAAGCACATGAATCAAAAGACTTATCAAAAATTGATTCTGCTCTTGAAAAGATAAATGAGGTTTGGAAAAATGCTTCTGAAGAGATGTATAAAGCTCAAGCGGATGCATCTGCTCAAGAGCCAAGCAAAGGAAAGCCAAACTCATCAAAAACAAAAAGAGAAACAAAAAAATCGAAAGGTGGGGGAGATGATGTTCAAGATGTTGATTTTGAGGAAGTTAAATAAAAATTATTTATCTACTAAATATTTTTAATGGACAAAGAAAATGTCTTGAAGGTGTGTAATCAGATAGCTGATAGGGGTTTGCTCAAGACTCTTGGAATTAAATTTACTGATGTCGGAAATGATTTTCTTACAGCAAGTATGCCAGTCAATGAAAAAGTTTACCAACCTGATGGAATTTTGCATGGAGGGGCTACAGTTGCTCTAGCAGAGACAGTTGGCAGTGCAGCCGTTGCTGTTCTTACAAAAAACTCTAACCTTACTATTCGAGGAATCGAAATCAATGCAAATCATATTAAATCAGTTAAAAATGGTAATGTAATTGCAACAGCAAAACCAATCCATCTTGGAAAAACTATACAACTTTGGGAAATTAGAACTACAGATCAAGAAAATCAGTTGATTTCAATAAGTAAACTTACAACTTATACGCGGGAGAAAAAATAATAATAATTTAACTTTCTTTCATATAGAAAATCATATATATTTGGCGCATTAAAATTCCTATATGAAAAGTGTTATTATTTGTGATATGGAAGGCGTTATTCAAGAGATGAATCAAGACGCCTTGAACTTATTTGGATATACTAAAGATGAACTTGTTGGAAAGAAAAGAGTCTCTATTTTTTCTCCTGGTGAAATTGTTATTCAAAATGTCCTTGGATGGTTAAAAAAAGCAAACAAGGAAGGGAAGTCTATTGTACAAACTAAGTTTTTAAAAAAAAATGGCTCTGAATTTAATGCTGAAATAATTATTACACCAAATTTTGCAACTGGAAAAGCTAATGGTCAAACGGGTTATTGTGGAATAACAAAAGAAATAAAAGATGATGTAAATATTCCAATAACTTATTTAACAAAATTCATTAAAGGAATTGCAATTACAAGAGGCGGATTCACATTAGCTTCAATTTTACCTATGATTGTTATTTCATGTTTTCTTTCTGCTACAGGAAATTTAAATTTACTTAATTCAATAATTTCTATTTTTGGGGTTGCTTGTTTACACTTATTCTCTAACCTTTATAATGATTATTATGATGTAAATTATGGCACTGATGATGCGAATTCAGAGTATTTTAATGTTGGTGATAAATCATTTGTCCTCAGGGGGGCTCAAATTTCAG
>JAQWON010000029.1 GCA_029245825.1 Flavobacteriaceae bacterium | reverse complement strand
TTTTAAACATTAATTTTATTCAGTCTAAATAAATATTGTTAATTTGCACAAATTTTAAGATAATGAAAAATCACATAATTCTTGTATTTAGTTTAATAAGCTTTTTAAATATATATTCTCAAAGTAAAAAACAAAAAGATGAAGATGCCATAAAAAAAATGTGTGGTTGCTATGAGGTTACATTTAATTTTTCTGAAACGTTCAATTACTCTAAAGACTCAACATATAAGCCATCAAAAAACAAAATATCCTACGCTCTAGAATGGATTGATTTAACTTATCAAGATAAAAATAAATTAGTTCTTCAACATATACTTCAAATGGGGGAGGGTGAAAAAGTAAATATTATCAAACATTGGCGTCAAGACTGGATTTTTCAAAATCAAAATTTTTTAGTTTTTGATCATAACAAAAAATGGTTCAAAGAAAAATATGATCCTATTAAAGTAAGGGGGCAATGGACTCAAAAAGTTTATCAGGTTGATGATAGTCCTCGATATGAAGGTTCTGCATCATGGGTCCATATTGACGGAAAAAGTTTTTGGGAAAATAAAACTGATGCTCCACTCCCAAGAAGAGAATATACTGTAAGGAATGATTATAACGTTACCAACAGAGGAAATCGTGTGGAAATTACTGCCGAGGGATGGCTTCATAATCAGGACAACAAGAAAATAATTCGATTTGAAGGCAAAGATGATATTTTACTTGCAAGAGAAATTGGATTTAATATATATAAAAAAGTAGAAGATGAAAGATGTAAATACGCTGTTAATTGGTGGAAAAGTAATTTTGGGAAATGGGAGATTGTGAGACAAGAGTGGGCAAAAATTTTTGATTCAACAAATATTGTTTCTCTAAAATCTAAGTTTGATAATAAGCGCTTGCATCAATATTTATTTTCTGACGAATATTCCGATAGAGAAAGTATAAGCGGAATAATAAAATCTTTTTTAAAATGAAGTTATTTTCTTAGAAGTACATCCATCAATGAATAAATCATGGTAATTTTTAGTATGAAAAAAATAATTTTTGGGACAATATTAATTTCATTTTTTTTGAGTTGTGTTAATCAATCAAAAAAAAGTAATGAGGTCAACTTGTATAGCCAAAGGCATTATAATGTTGACAAAATACAATACAAAAATTTTGAAGAATTAACTGGGATTAAAGTCAATGTTATTAAAGCCAATGCGGACGAGCTTATTGAAAGAATGAAAAATGAAGGAAAAAATAGCCCAGCTGATTTATTCATAACTGTGGATGTAGGCAAATTATTTCAAGCTTCTGAAATGGGTTTGCTTCAAAAAATTACTATTCCATCACTTAATGAGAGAGTTAGTGAGGATCTAATGGACAAAAATGGATTTTGGGTTCCAATTACTTATAGATCCAGAATAATTGTTTATAGTAATAAAAGGGTTGATGTTAGTGAGTTAAGTACTTATGAGGATTTAGCAAATGAGAAATGGAGGGGTAGAATTTTAGTTAGGTCTTCTTCAAATGCATACAATCAGGCTCTAATGTCTTCAATGGTTGCTAATCTTGGCATTGAAGCTACAACAAAATGGTCTGAGTCAATAGTCAAAAATTTTGCCAGAGATCCAAAGGGTAGCGACAGAGATCAAGTTAAAGCTATTGCGGCTGGGCAAGGAGACATTGCTATCGTTAATTCGTATTATATAGGTTTATTGCTCTCATCTGAGAAGGAAGAAGAGTTAAATGCAGGCAACGCCATTTCGGTATTTTTCCCCAATCAATCAAAAGGTCAAAGAGGAAGTCATATAAATGTTTCTGGGGTAGGATTAGCAAAAAATTCCCCAAATAAAGAAAATGCGATTAAATTGATTAATTACTTAATTAGTGAAGAGGCCCAAAAAAATTATGTTAGCAATAGCTACGAATATTCTGTAAATCCAAGTATTAAACCAGATAAGATAGTCCAAAAATGGGGTGAGTTTAAAAGGGATACTTTAGATTTAAATCTACTTGGGAAGTATCGTCAAGAAGCAATTCGTATTTTTGACAAAACTGATTGGAAATAATAAAAAGTCTACTAAAATCTCAAAACAGAAAGGGGGTTATTTTAATTTCATTTTTAACCCTAGTTCTCTTATTGCCTATAATTTTTTTGTTAGGCAGGATCTTTGAGTTTAACAACGAAAATTTTTTTTATTTATGGGATAATTTGTTGATAGATTACAGTAAGAATACTTTTTACTTAGTTATTATAACTGCCATATTTTCACTTTTATTTGCAGTTTTTCCCGCCTGGTTAATTAGTACCTCTAGTTTTTATGGAAGAAAATTCTATGATATCGTCCTTTACTTGCCTTTAGCAATACCTTCTTATATCATGGCTTTTACGTACAGTGATATTCTTAGTTATACAGGTCCGATGCAAACGTTTTTAAGAGATAATTATCCACAGATCTCAAATTTTTTTAACAAAGATTATCTGCAAATTGAAGTCCTCGGAATTATAATGGCATTGTCATTGTTTCCCTACATATATACTGTTTCCAGGGTTTCGTTTAGTCTTTTAGGGTCGAATTATATAAATGTTGCTAAAAATTTAGGATTATCATCTTTTCAAACTTTTTATAAGATCATTTTGCCTTTATCAAGGCCGGCTATTTTTTCTGGATTGTTTCTTGTTTTAATGGAGGTGTTAAATGAATATGGAGCAGTGAAATATTTTGGTATTAATACATTTACTACAGGTATATTTAGAGCATGGTTTTCTATGAATGATGTAAACACTGCAACTCAACTATCAATAATATTGCTGATAGTAGTTTTTGCTGTTTTTTTTATTGAAAGATTTTTAAACTCGAAATACAGATACAATTATAAGATCAATAACAACATTCAAAATTTGGTTAAGTCAGGTTTTTACAAAACAATAACTTCAAATATTATATGTGGAATTCCATTTGTTTTTGGATTTTTATTTCCACTAATTTTTATTTTAAACAATGCAATTTCTACTTATCAAAAAATTGACTTATCAAATTTGTTTCTATTATCTAAGAATACAGTTTTAGTTGCTCTATTAACAGCCATTAGCGTAATAATATTTGCATTTTTTGTTGAATTTATAAGGAAAATATCTAAAGGGAAAGCTTATGGATACATTAATCAACTTATTTCTTTAGGCTACGCACTCCCGGGAGCTGTAATAGCAATGGGATTAATATTATTATTTACTAAAATTAATAGCTTATTTATAGAAATATCATTAATTGGATCTCTTTTTGTTTTGATATACGCTTATGTCATTAGGTTTATGGCAGTAGGAAAATCTCCAATAAGTTCTAGTTTTGATAGACACCCTGAAACATATGATCAAACGGCAAAAAATTTGGGAGCAGGAACATTTAAGTTATTTCAAAAGTTGCATTTACCAATAAATAAGTTTGCACTTATGGTTGCATTTATATTAACATTTATTGATGTAATGAAAGAACTTCCAATAACTTTAATTTTAAGACCTTTTAACTTTGATACTCTTGCAACTCAAACCTATGAATATGCGATTGAGGAGATGATTCCAAGATCTTCTGTCTATTCCTTACTAATTATTGTGATTGGATCAATTTTGTTAATACTTTTGAAAAAAACTATCAGTAAAAGCTGGCCTAACTAAAGAGAATTTTTATGCATCTGGAAGTTAATGATCTTGTTAAATTTTACAATAAAGAAAATTTGGTTATAAAAAAATTAAATTTTTCTGTAAACAAAGGTGAAATAATCTCATTTTTGGGAGAGAGTGGATCTGGTAAAACAACATTTTTAAAGTGCCTTGCGGGTATAGAAAATATTAACTCGGGATCTGTTAAACTTAATAAAAGAATTCTTAACGATAACAAACAATTTGTAAAACCACAGGATAGAAATATTGGTTTTGTTTTTCAAGACTATCCTTTATTTCCCCACCTTAATTTAAAGGAGAATATTTTATTTAATATCGATAAAAAGTATCTTAAAAAGTTTGATTACATACTTAATCTTTCTGGATTAGAAAATTTAGTTAAAAGGTTTCCCCATGAATTATCAGGAGGTGAACAACAAAGGGCTTGTCTGGCAAGAGCACTTATAAGAGAACCAGATCTTTTATTACTGGATGAGCCTTTCAGCAATTTAGATTCAGAAATTAAAAGTTCTATGAGAGAAGAAATTTATAGAATTATAAAGCAAACAACAACAACAACAATACTTGTCACCCATGATGTTAATGATGCTCTTAACATAGCTGATCGAATATTAATATTTAAAGCTGGTATTTTACAACAATATGATAATCCTGTAAATATGTATTGTGAACCAGTAAATTGTTATTGCGCAAAAATTCTCGGGGATTTAAATAAAATTTCAACTAATGATGACATCTATTATTTAAGGCCTGAAAATTTTAAAATTGTTAAAAAATCAAAGTTTGAAGTTATAGTAAAAAAATGTTTTTTCCAGGGGAAAGAATATAAAATAATGGGTTCACATAATGGGGAAACCTGTTATTTCTTTTCTTCCAAACCATTAAAAGTTGAACAAAGAGTTTGCTTAGATTATAAGAAAGAAGATCTTATTTATTTTAATTCTATGTGCAGAAACTTTTTTGAGTAGATTTCTTCATTAACTAATTTAAATTGTTTCTAAACATATGTTGAGTTAATTTTGTTGTAAAATAAAAAGCTATGAGTTTAGAATCAGGTTCCGTTTGTATCAATTGTGAAAATTTAATGGATTCTTTCAGATGTGGTAAACACGATGTGGATGTTGATTTAGATAATGTTTGTTCTGATCATTCTTTTAAAAGATCAATTTCAAAATCATCTAATTGTTATAATTGTAAAAGACACGAAACAGAAAAATGTCCTAACCCAGGTTTTGCAGCTGAAGGTCTGCTTTGTTTTTCTTGGTCTTAATAAAAGTTTGAAAGGATATAAACTAATTCATTTACCTATTTTACTAACTTTTAGTGTTTGTCTCTATTTTAATTTAGATTAAGAAGTATAAAAGTTTTTATTCATTAAATTTGGCCTAAAATTTTTAATTATGAAAAAGTATTTCCAGTTTACAGAGACAATTAACGGTCTAAATTATTTTTTAAGAGGCCTTTTTACTATAGTTTTAATTATTCCAGCAATTATAATCTTCTTAGCTCTTGTAGGTAAAGGTGTTATGGATTCTGGGATTGATGTTACTGATCCTTCTGCGACTTCTGCCATTGAAAATGATCCAGGTCTTGCTTTAGAAATTTTGACGGGAACTTTCAGTATTGTAAATATTATAATTCTTTTCATAGCTTTTTTACCAGCACTTTGGTTTTCTCTTGCCACCATATACAAAAGATTATCTGCTTTGCAGGTTCGTTTTTTTCCTGGAAGGGTTAAAGAGGCTTTTGCTTTTGTTATCCTAGTTGAATTACTTGGGATTTATTTTATGGGAGACTCTACAATCATTTGGATTACAGGACTTACAGGCTTTGCAATAGATCTGTTCATTGTTTTTGCAAATTCAAATATAGAAGATCACAAAGGATAAGTAGTTCTTTTTTTTTCTAGAAACTTAAAGTATAGAAATCCAGTAATTACAAATAATAGACTTAGTTCTTGTGATGGGCTCATAAAATCTGTCAAAAAACTTCCTCTGGGATCATTTCTAAAAAATTCAATAATAAATCTTACTATTCCATATAGGATAAGATAGGAAGAAACTTTATTGGGTTTATTCTTTAAAATAAAATAGATTAGTAGTAGCGCAAATGATTCGTAGAGCTGTGTTGGATGAAGATGCATGCCAACAATTTCGGGATCAACTTGATAAGGGAAGGAGTCTTCAGGATATTTTACTCCTAGAAAACTATTTGTTGGTTTGCCATAGCAACATCCACCCAGGAAACATCCTATTCTTCCAAAAAAGTGCGCAACAATTAAAAAGGGCACCAATAATTCCAGAACGAGTGTTGTTTTTAATTTAACTACAGAAGTGAAGAGGATTATAAATAAGACTGAAAAAATCAAACCTCCTATGAATGTAGAACTTCCGGTTAGGAAGTTCAAAAAATTTAATTCTTTCCCAAAAAAAATGATGTCAAATATTCTGGAACCAATAAATCCAAAAATGAAGGATAGAAAAAGAGTTATATGTAGCTTATAGTGATCTTTAAATTTGATTTCTCTAGAAACACTTTTTTCTATTAGTAAAAAGCCAAAAAAAATTCCAACCCCAATCATAAGATTGTAGGTTGAAATCAGTCCGAAATCAAACAGTTCAAAGGTTTTGTACAAAACACAAAACTTATGAAACAGCTTCTTTCTTTTGTGTAAAAGCTATTATTCCACCAATTAGGTATAGGATAGCTATTAATAGAGCAAGCATATTTCCTAATATACCGGTTGACCCTACCATAGCCATGGCTACTAGCATTCCAATTCCTGAAATACTAGGCTTTGATTTACCAAGGATACCAGCAATTAGTCCGATTAAAGCAGCTCCACCGGCAATCCACATACTCCCTGTACCAGCAGCAGCAGTTGATGCCATATCTAGAGCCTCTACGTCTATAGCTCCTTCTGCAGCACTTGCTCCAGCAGCGGCTAAATCAGCCATTGCTCCAGCACCTGCACCACAAATACCAGCACAAAAAATATTAGGCACACCTAAAGCGGCACCAATTATTCCCATGATTAATGGAACGTTAGACGTTCCCTTTGTTGTACTCATTTTATTTGTTTTAAAGTTTATTAATACAATATAGAAAAAAAAGAACTACTATTTTATAAATACTTACAAGAAATATTCTAAGCTATTGCTTCCCTCATTTGGATTATATAAAAATCTAAATGTATAATAGCGAGAAGCATCAGCCATTGGGTTAGGATTTGCAGGAGCCCCTTTATAATAACTTAAAATTTCAATTTTTGCATATTTTCCGTCCCTTGTTCTAACAACTAATATTTTTCCGGGAATAGGGGTTATCATTCTCATTTGAGGATTGTAATTATACCATCCATTACCACCCCCACCAGGTATAGCAAAACCTTGTGAGCTATCCTCTGAAAAACTTGAAGGAGCTACCTTTACAGATTCAAATGTTCCAGAAACAAATGTTGCACCACCATTTCCATTTCTTGGAGGTTCATCTAATGTACCAGTTGGAGAACCCCCGTTTATTGCTATTGTAGTGCCTCTAAAGGCGATGTCCCATCCTTCAGAATCAGCTGTTATATGACCTGTTGAAAGATCAAATTTGGTAAATTCACCTGAAATAGGCTCTCCTCTTCCTCCGCTTTGAGGAGCAAAAAGATCTTCATAAGTTTTACTTAGATTAATTAAGGTTGTGTTATTTTCCTCTTTACTACAGCTAACAATAAAAAATGCTGCAGATATAAAGTAAAAAAAGTTTAAAAATATTGATTGTTTCATGGTATAAATTATTTAAAAGTTATAGCTTAGGTTAATATATAATTGTCTTCCGCTAAGACTCGGAATATTTGTTGGATTCTTATAATTAAAGATGTTTCTTGAGCCTAACTGAAGACTTAATTTAGTTGATAAATTTTGAGTAAAGGATGTATTAACTAATGAATATCCATTTACAAAAGAAGAGTCAAAGTCATCGATCAAATCATTTCCATTAGTATCATACATTGCATATTTACTTCGACAATTAACTCTTAGATTTATTCTTGTTTTATCGTCTGAAGAATTGTAGGAAATTTTAATTGAACTACTATGTCTTGATCTATTGGCAAGCCCAAAGTAATTTCCTTTTCCAATTAAAAAACTCGAGAGTGTTTCAGGATCTCTTGAGTATACTTCTCCCTTAGAGATAAGTGATAACTTGTCTTTGTCATATGAATACAAAAGCTGATAGGCAAAAGAGAATGTTACTTTATCAAATCCCTTGTAATTAGAATTTATTTCAATTCCTTGAGTAAATATGCTATTCAGATTTTGATACCCAAAAACATTTTGACCGTTAATTTTTCTTGCCAAAATCCTAGTATCTATTAGGTTTTTAATGTCATTTCTAAAAAGGTTGATTTCAGCAAAAAACAAATTTTTTTTATATGAAACAGCAAAGTTGTAACCAGTTGATGACTCTGCATTAAGCACGCCACCTAATTCATTTATGGGAATAAAAAGGTTAAGTAACTGATTATTTTGATTTAAAAGATCAACGCCCTGTTTTTCAACTGTTTTTCCTAAAACTGTATATCCTACGGTTGAATTTGTGTAATCAAGGTAAAGTTGTCTAAAATCAGGAGCTTTGAAACCTGATCCTACAGAACCTTTAATTGAAAAAGCATCTTTTATAAAATATTTAAATGAAACTTTTGGACTCAATTGAGAAGCATATTCACTGTGTTGATCATATCTTACCCCCACAATTGTGTTTAATTTCTTAGAGGGGTAAAAGTCATATTGAATAAAACCATACCTAGAATTAAATTTCACTTTTTCTT
>JAQWON010000023.1 GCA_029245825.1 Flavobacteriaceae bacterium | reverse complement strand
AATAGCTCCGTGGTTTGCTCCCCATTTTGCCATTACAGAGTATACATTTTTATAAAAACCTTTACCCGTCAATCTTGGCACAAACCAAGTTGTTGGCCATGTAGGATTTGTTCTTTCATCTAAAGCGGTATGAATAGCTTGCGGTAATTCTACACTCCATCCTTCAACAATTTGTAATACAGGACCAATACCTTTTATTAGGTTAATTCTGCTCATAGTCATTGCTATTTGACCTTTTGTTTTAAATTGGGAAGAGAATCCGCCACCTTTAAAATATTCGCCAATGGCAGGTGGCCATTTGGTGTTGTCCAAACATTTTTTCATTTCTTCTTTGGTAATTTCCCAATATGGTTTCATGGTAGGATTGCCGTTAGTGTCTGATTGTTGACCTGTAGCGTCCAGTGTAGTTGAACCTGAATTAATTAAGTGAATTATACCATTTTTAGCAATGCCTGTCAATTTTTTACCTGTAACGCGTTCAACAGAATCTGGACTCCAATATGTTCTTACATCCGAGAATAATTGAGCTGTATTGGTTAATAAATGTCCAAACAACATAGAAACAGCATTCAAACAATCATTTTCGGTAGCAAACATAAAGGCTTGACGAACACCGTTCCAATCAAAAGATGAGTTTAATATAGATTCTGTAAAATCAGCATTTGGTTGATAGTCTGTCCATTGGCGTTGTCCTTGAAAACCACCCATGATTGCATTTCTGCCTTTTGATTCTTCGCCAAAACCTAATTCTTCTAATCTTGGGTTTCCAATCATTAAATCACGACAAATAAGTGTCATCTTAATAACTTTTTCCCATTCCTTTTCTTTTACTTCTGCTGATTTTTGAAGTTCAGGACTGTTATAGTCCTTACCTTCTTTACAGTTTTCTTTAGTCCAAGCTAATGCTTTCTTATATTCTTCTTTATCATAAATACCTTCTTCTATTCTTCTTAAAAGCTCAATAGACTCAACAAATTCTGCGCGAATTCCAAAATAATTTTGCAAGAAGTTAACATCTACTATAGAGCCGGCAATTCCCATGGAACTGTAACCTATCGACAAATAGGATTTACCTTTCATTTGAGCTACAGCTAAAGCTGCTTTAACAAAGCGTAATAACTTTTCTTCAACGTCTTTAGGGACACTCATATCACCAGCGTCTTGAACTTCTCTTCCGTAAATACCAAAAGCTGGCAATCCCATTTGAGAATAACCTGCTAAAGCTGCTGCTAAGTATACAGCGCCAGGTCTTTCAGTTCCGTTAAAACCCCAAACTGCTTTTGGTATTAATGGATCTGTATCCATTACCTCCGTTCCGTAACACCAACATGGTGTAACAGTTAAGGATACTTCTACACCTTCTCTTTTAAATTTATCTGCACATGCAGCTGCATCGGCGGCACCACCAATAGTATTATCCGCTATAACGCATTTTATTTTTTCTCCGCTAGGGAACCGCAAATTGTTTTCAATTAATTTAGCAGCAGCTCTTGCCATTTCCATACATTGGTCTTCCAATGATTCTCTCACACCTGCTTCACGGCCATCAATTACAGGTCGAATGCCTACTTTTGGTAATCTTCCTATTAATCTATTCATATCTATCTTATTTTTTTAATTTTTAAAATGCTCTTTTAATTCCTGTAACTGTTCTTTAGAAAGACCTTTGGGCTCAAAACCAGCCGCCCAAGAGGCAAGCAATAATTTAGCTCCTTTATTTGCTACATCTAGAAAATCCCACGCTTTTTCAAAATTTTCGGCTGTCGTAGTGGCTCCATGTTTTTCCCAAAGAGCAATATCTCGATATGTAAAGGCATGTGTTGTACTATTTGCTAAATCATCTGATTGAGTTATAGCATAAGGCGTACAATTAATGCCTCTTGGAACATAAACACTTACTTCTGGACACATTTTCCAAATAGAATGATTGAGTTTTTCTTCATCATTAAATATAGGATGATGACTTAAAACAATTAATTCTATAGGATGAGCATGCAGTACTACTAAATTTTTAGGATTATTCTTTTTGTTAAAGAGATGAATTTTCAAATGAGATGCTAATTCTGAAGTAGGTCTAAACCCTTCTGTATTACCACCCCAAATAATAAAATAGCCACTAGCTTCCTCATTAATGTAAATAATACAAGATGCAGTTTCAATATTATCTATTAGGCTGCGAATGTAACATCCGGCACCTGTAACAAAAATATATAACCCTGCTGCTTCAATAGGAAATTGATGTTTTACAAAATTTGATGTGCCAGGTATATTTGTATCAGAAAAAAAAGAGGTTAAATTCATGGAAATGTTGCCTCCATTTCTTTCCACCCATTCCCTTTGCCAAAGATAATTAGCAACTCTAGACACTTTATTAATTTCTTTTATAACCTTATCGGGAATTGCGGACAATTTTTTAACTTTAAATTACTTAACTTTAATTGACTAGCAAATTAATGAGTTTCTCATTTATATTTGGTATCAATTTTAAACAATTGAATGTAAAATAATGACCAATAGACGAATTGAAATCTTAGGGGACCCATCAAAAAATAAGCAAAGCTTCACAAGCGTAAGATTAAACATTTTGTGTTGTCGGTTTTGGAAACTTGACTTATGGGATTGTCATGATATGGCTTTTCCTTTTTGGAGAATTTATTGGAATAAAAATACAGGAGGTCTGTTGAAAACAAGTCAAACCATTTATAATATGGAACCTGACAAAATTTATATTATTCCCCCGTTTACTTCTTTTTCTTCAAAATATGTAAAAAATCATTTTTATAAAAAAGGGATAAATGTATCTGGAAGGAGTATGAAACAGCATGATAATGATGAATTGACTTCTAAAAGTTCTTTACTTCATTTATTTATTCATTTTAACTTAGGAGTTCCTTTTGATAATGTTTATCCAGGTATTTTTCAAATAAAAACTACTCCTCATTTATTAGAAAAGTTAAACTATTTAACAAATAGGCTTAAAATAGAAAACACTAATTTTTACGCAACTTATACATTAAAATTACAGTCTATAATAAATGATATTTTATCAAATATTGGAACTAATATATTTGAGGCACTTAATGTAGATTATAGAATTTTAAAGGTTATTAGACACCTTGAAAATCATATCGAAAAAAATCCGACTAATGCAGAGCTTGCATCTGTTGCTAATATGGCAACAAACTCATTTAGTCGATTATTTACCAAAAAAATGAATATATCTTTGCATACCTATGTAATGAAAAGGAAAATCGCTCAAGCTTGTGATTTGATTTTGCATTCCAACAAATCTATTGCAGAAATAGCATCTGACGTAGGCTTCTCTGACCGGCATCATTTTTCTAAAGTATTTAAGGCTATTACTGGTACTACACCTGTGGTATATAGATCAGGAAAGTTCTCTTAAGAATTTGTTATGATTTTTATCTAATATGTTTGCTAAATACATGACTTTGTTTGTTAAAGATAATCTCTAAGGAGACTGCTTTTTATATTTTTGTTTTAACAATTTATTAATTAAGAGAAATGAATACAAATTTCAATTATGTAGATTATTTATGGGACGATAAAAAAGCAGAAGCTTTAGGTAACGATCAAATAGCATTATTTCTTTACCGTTCAAATATTTTAGGAGCAGATTTACGAATTACAAATTTTGGAGGCGGAAACACCAGTTGTAAAACAATAGAGCGTGATCCCCTTACAAATAAACAAGCAGAGGTTATGTGGGTCAAAGGTTCTGGTGGTGATATTGGAACACTTACACGTGAGGGTATTGCTGGCTTGTATACTGAAAAACTTCGTGATTTGAAAAAAGTATATCGTGGAATAAAGAATGAAGATGAAATGGTAGCGCTTTTTAATCATTGTATTTATGATTTAGATAGCAAAGCGCCCTCTATTGATACACCTTTACATGGTTTATTGCCTTTTAAACATATCGATCACTTACATCCGGATTCATTAATTGCAGTTGCAGCAGCAGCAGATGGAGAAAAAATTACTAAAGAAATTTGGGGAAGTACCATGGGATGGGTCCCTTGGCAAAGACCAGGATTTGATTTAGGTTTACAATTAGAAGAGTGTTTATCAAAAAATCCGGAAATTAGAGGTATCGTTCTAGGCGGCCATGGTTTATTCACTTGGGGAGACAGCTCTTATGAGTGCTATATGAATAGTTTAGAAGTTATTGAAATGGCTTCAGATTATATCACCAAAAAAATAAAAGCAAATGGCAGCGTTTTTAGTGGGCAAAAAATTCCAAGTTTACCTAAAGGACAACGCTTAAGTCAAGCGGCTTTATTATTACCAATTTTAAGAGGATTATGTTCGTCAAAAAATCAAATGATTGGTCATTTTTCTGATAGTGATGTGGTTCTTGAATATATTAATAGTAATGATTTAGAAAGATTAGCTCCTATGGGAACCTCCTGTCCAGATCACTTTTTAAGAACGAAAATTGCACCACTTATTTTAGAACTCTCACCAGATGAAAATTTAGAAAACAGTGATGGCGTTAGAGAAAAACTTGCTCCTTCTTTTGAAGCCTACAAAAAAGATTATGAGGCTTATTATAACGATCACAAACACCGTAATAGTCCAGCGATTAGAGATAGTAGTCCTGTGATCATCTTATTCCCAGGAGTTGGTATGTTTAGTTTTGCTAAAAACAAACAAACTGCTCGTGTAGCAAGTGAATTTTATATAAATGCTATTAATGTAATGCGAGGTGCAGAAGCTATTTCTAGCTATATATCGTTGCCGCGTCAAGAAGCTTT